>RFHE01000270.1 GCA_003696445.1 Calditrichota bacterium
CTTCGACCACAGCCAGACCCAGTTCCCCCTCACCGGGGCGCATGTGTCGCTCAACTGTGTGGCCTGCCACGCCAGTGGCTACACCAATACACCGACCGATTGCTACAGTTGCCATCAGGCCAATTACAATTCTACCACCAATCCCAATCACCAGGCAGCCGGCTTTCCGACCGACTGCCAGAATTGCCACAACACCAGCAATTGGAACCAAACCACCTGGGACCACGACAACCAGTACTTCCCGATTTATTCGGGTAAACATAAAGGCAAGTGGAGCGTTTGCGCCGACTGCCATGTGGATGGGAACAACTTTGCTGTTTTCGAATGCATCTTCTGTCACGAGCACAGAAAAAGCAAAATGGATCAGAAGCATCAGGGGGTGTCCGGGTATGTGTATCTCAGCACGGCGTGTTACAGTTGCCATCCTGACGGGAACGATTAGCATGGTGATATGTTTTGCCAATCTCATCTTGGTAGCGCCAGCGGCCGGCCAGCAGCCCGAAGCGAAGAATCCGCATCGGCGGCTGAGTTTGGACTGTGCGGCCTGCCACACCACCCAGGGCTGGCATGTGATTTCTTTCGATCATTCCACAACCGACTTCCCGCTGCAGGGAAGCCATGCCAGTGAGCGATTGCATTGCCAGAGCTGCCACGATCTTGCCGATTTTTCCACCGCCTCCCGCGCCTGTGGTAGTTGCCACGAGGACGTACATCAGGGCAAGCTGGGAACGGCTTGCGAGAACTGCCACGAGGAAACCCAATGGACCTCCTTGAACAGCTTGAAAATCCATGCCAACACCACCTTTCCCCTTACCGGCAGTCACGTCCAGCTGGACTGTCAAGCCTGCCATGTAAGCGAAATTGAGAACGAGTTTTCCTTTCTGAAAACCACCTGTGGGGATTGCCATCAGCAAACCTTTGTCAACGCCAACACCGAGGTGCATCAGGTGGTGGAAGCCAACATGGCCTGCGAGCATTGCCACACCACCAGTGGGTGGACGCCCGCGTTTTTTGACCATAGCCAGACCGCCTTTACCCTAGATGGTGCCCACGTGGGGCTGAACTGTGCCGCCTGCCACAGTAGCGGATACGCAGGTACACCCACTGAATGCGCCGGCTGTCATCTAAATCTTTATCAGGCGACCACTAATCCCAATCACATCGGCGCAAACTTTCCAACAACCTGCGAATCCTGTCACAACACGCGCACCTGGCGCCGCACCAGCTGGGACCACGACGGTCAATTTTTTCCCATCTTCTCCGGAGAACACAAAGGCAAGTGGAGCGCCTGTGCGGATTGCCATGTGGATGCCAACAACTTTGCCGTTTTTGAGTGCATCGTCTGTCACGAGCACCGGCAAGATAAAATGGATCGAAAACACCGTGAAGTTTCGGGCTACGTTTATCTAAGTACAGCCTGTTTAAATTGTCATCCCAACGGAAAAGGAGATTAACATGTTGGGCCGAAACCGTCATGTCAAGAAAGGATGGTGGGGCTTCGTACCCATGCTTATCGCCTGGCTGTTTGTTTGGATGGGCCCCGGCCGGGCTCAAACGGCCCGGATTGCTGTTAAGTACATTACTGTGGACGGCGTTTACCTTGCGGCAGGCAAGCTGGATGGACTGGCGGTGGGCGACCAGTTGGTGGTTCGCAAAAACAATCGATTTGCTGCCCTGCTGGAAGTGCAAGAACTGGCCCGGCATTCAGCCCTGTGCCGCATCGTTGAACAGAAGCAGCAACTGGCGGTGGGCGATATTGCCATTCTGATTCAAAAAGCAGAAAAAAAACAGCCTTCGTCGGATAGTACGCAGGTACCGGAAACCGCACCAGAAAAACAAACGCCGGGGCCCCAGCAGGAGCAGGCATCGCGCAAAGTCAGTTCAGTAAAACGTCCTACCCCAAAGGGAAACCTAACCGGCAGCATCTCGGTGCAAAGCTACTATCTGGACGACCGCAGCGAGGCCAACCTGGATTTTTACCAGCCTTCGCTGCGCTTCAGCCTGCGCTGGCAGAATCTGTGGGGCAAAGGCTACCAGTTACAAATTCGTAGCCGAGCGCGCTACAATCAGCGGGATCGAGCCTTCGGCGACCGCATCCCTCGAACCGAATGGCGTAATCGGCTTTATCTGTTTACCTTCGGGAGAACCGACCCAGCGGTGAATTTCCACTTCCAGGTGGGACGGATTTTGCTCCGGCAGGTCAGCAGCGTGGGATATATCGACGGATTGATGGTAGAGCAGAGAACGGCCGGCAACTGGTACTTGGGGCTGTTTGGTGGAACTCGACCGCAATGGCAGTCTTCCCGTTTTCAGAGCAGTTTGCAGAAAGTAGGCCTGTTTGTCCGCGGCGAGCAGGGCAGTTACCGCCAGTTGCACTGGGAGGGGACCCTGGCCGTTGCCGGCGAATACCATGGCCGGACGGTGAGCCGGGAATTTGTTGCCCTGCAGAATCAACTGCGCGGCAAGGGCTGGCAGTTTTACCAGAGCGCCGAACTGGACATTAACCGCCAGTGGCGCTACCAGCGCACCGGCCAGCGCCTGGCCCTGAGCAACCTGTTCCTGTCCCTCTACACTTTCATCAGTCCAGCCGTTCGGCTCAGCCTCAGTTACGACAACCGGCAAAATTACTGGAGCTACGATACCCGAACCGTGGAGGATTCTCTATTCGACGACCTGTTCCGCCGGGGGATGCGCGCCAATCTGTATGTGCGCGCCCCCGGTCGCTTACTCATTTCGGCCAGCGGCGGGCTTCGCCACCGGCAGGGCGAAAGCCAGAACACCTACACTTACGGCGGTTCCATCAGCCGGGCCGGTTTTCTGTTTAACAGTCTGCGCCTTTCTGCACAAGCTTCCGCTTTTACCGGGCCGATGAGCGATGGCCTGAGCTGGTCCGCCATGCTCAGCCGCTACGACCGCTCCGGTCAGTTAATCGGGATCGGTTTTCGCAACTATCGGTACACTTTTTCCCAGACTGGATTCAGCCGAACCAATCAGACCCTCATCGGCCAGTTGCAGATCCACCTGGCTGGCAACATCTTTCTGTTCTCTACTTACGAACACGGCTTGAATGGCGACCTGAAAAGCAGAAGACTGCTGGTGGAGGCAGGCTATCGTTTTTAAATCCCGAAAAGGCCGGAAAGGCAGCAGCGTTAGCTTGCTCCTGGACGGGGGAGGGTGAGGCCGGGCCGTAAATTTTTTGAATATCAGACAACACGCTCACAACTTGCAACTGGAGAAAAAAGAAAGCCTATGGAATCGACACTAATCTGGCTCATCACCGGAATTTTCAGTGCGCTGATTATCATTCCCTACTGGATCAAGTTTCATCGTTCACAAAAGGAAGCAGCCGAGCGCAAAAAGGAAGCCCAGGAGCTGGGCATCGACCGGCCGAGGGCTCAGTTCCCCTTTGTGGATCAAAGTCTGTGCATTGGCTGTGGTTCCTGCGTGGCGGCCTGCCCGGAAGGCGACGTTCTGGCCGTGGTTTACGGCAAGGCCACCGTGGTGAATGGATTGCGCTGCGTAGGCCACAGCCTGTGCGAGCAGGCCTGTCCGGTGGGCGCCCTGAAGGTGGGCCTGGGGGACATCCGCACCCGCCCGGACATCCCTATTCTGGATGAATTTAACCAGACCAGTGTACCCGGCATTTTCATTGCCGGAGAACTGACCGGTTTTTCTTTGATTCGCAATGCCGTGAACGATGGAAAACGGGTGGTCGAAAAAATTGCGCGCGATCTGGCCGCACAGCCTTCGCTGCGTCCCGCCCATGCGGTGGATGTGCTGATTGTGGGCGCCGGCCCGGCCGGCCTGACCGCCGCCCTTACCGCGAAAACCCACAACTTGAGCTACCTGGTCATTGACCAGCAGGAGCCCGGCGGCACCATTCTCCAGTACCCCAGGCGAAAACTGGTGATGACCCAACCCATGGAACTGCCCCTCTACGGCTGGCTGAAAAAAACTGAATATAGCAAAGAGGAACTGCTGGCAATCTGGTGTGAGATCATCGAAAAATTTGACCTTCGAATTAAAACCGGTTATCGGCTGGAATCGGTGGTCCGCAAGGACAATCTGTTCCAGGTCATCACCTCGGGCGGGCATTTTTTGGCCAGCAAGGTCGTGCTGGCCCTGGGCCGGCGGGGCACCCCCCGCAAGCTGGGCGTTCGGGGCGAATCCCAAAGCAAAGTGATGTACCAGTTGCTCGATGCCCAGTCCTACACAAACCAGAACATCCTGGTGGTGGGCGGTGGGGATAGCGCCGTGGAAGCCGCTATCGGCCTGAGCCGTCAGAAAGGCAACAAGGTCACCATCTCTTACCGAAAACCGGCTTTCTTCCGGATTAAAAAGAAAAACATGGAACGCATCGAAGAACTGATTAAAAAAGGGCGGGTGCGTGCTCTGTTTCAGTCCAATGTCGTGGAAATTAAACAAAAGAGTGTGGTGCTAAAATGCGGCGAAGAATTTCTGGAAATACCCAATGATTTTGTGTTCATCTTTATTGGCGGACTGCCCCCCTTCGACATGCTGAAACAAATGGGGATCCAGTTTGGAGGAGAGATAAGGGAGATTGAGGAAACCGGTGCGCGAGCGCGACGACCCGCTTGAAAAGCTTCTGCGAATGACCAGCCGGCAGCCACGCTTTTTCAAAAATTAGAAAAAATACCGCACGCCGATGGCGGCATTGAATTGCAACTCGGTGGCCGGAACCAGCTCCAGGATGGGCACCACCTCCAGAAACAGATCCACCGGACTCTGCTCGAACAGGTAATTCATGCCTACCGGCAGGCGAATCCCGATGCGGGTGTCTTTCTCCAGCTTAATCCTTCCACCAATGCCGTAATACAGTGGAAGAATGCCTTTTTCCACGCGAAATATGCCAAAGTTGTGAAACAGATAATCCCCGTGAAGATGAAAAGCCGACTCATCTCGGAACGACCAGGCCACCCCGGCATCCAGGGCAGTATGGGGTCCCAACCACACCTTCCCGCTGATGCCGGTGGGATCCCCGACCATCACCCCTACCCCCGCTCCCGAACGGGCACTGCCGGCCTGCAAACCGGTTACCAGCAACGCAACAACCAACCACAGGTAAGCAATGTTTCGCACGCCAGCCTCCTCACGTTTTTCTCACCAAGACAGCTTCCATCCTGGGCCGAACTCAGGGGCAAATTTGAAGTCAAAAACGGGAAATGTAAAGCACTTAATAAACCTGCACGTCGGTATGGCAGGGTAGGGCTGCCCTGCCCCCGGGCTGGAAGTCCATTGGAGGCTTCATCGGTCCAGGAAAGAGGCGATTGAGCCAGAACTCAGTTACGGGCAGCCGGGGCGAAGCGGGACAGCCCCCGGGAATTGAGAATGGTAATGTGACCCCGGGAGAGGGCAATGAGACGAGAACGCTCGAAACTTTTCAGAATACGGCTGACCACTTCTCGGGCCGTACCCAGCTCCTGAGCCAACTGGGAATGGGTAATGCGCACCTGCTTCTTGTTCTGTTGCACACAACGAAGCAGGTATTCGGCTACCCGCTCGTCCACGCGCAAAAAGGCCAGCGATTCCAGTTTGCCCAGAATTTCCTGAACACGCCCGGAAAGCAAACTGAAGAGAAAATGCCGCCACTCTTCGTAGCGATTAATCCAATCCCGAAAAATCGGGGCGGGTACCGAAATCAACCGGCCGCCGCTCTCCAATCGCGAGTAGGCAGGAAAAGGCGTCTGGCTTAAAATACTGAATGCCGTCAACAGGCAGCTCTCGCCTTCGGCCAGTTTGTACAGGGTAATTTCTTTGCCCAGATCGTTGCAGATGTAAACACGAACCGAGCCCTGCTCCACCATGTGAAAATAATTGCAGGTATCCCCTTCCAGGTTCAAAAATTTGGGGGCTTTCAGTGGAATCGATACCGCATATTCATGCCATTCGTCCAAAAATTTTCGGGAAGCCCTTTCCAGAAACGGCAGTTGCACTGGGTTGTTCACAGCCAATCCTCCTGACGGTTTCAATGCGGTCAATCGTTGACTTTTCTTCTCTCGGGGTAAATCAAAAATTGTTCCAACTTTTTGGAACGGTCCAACGCCTATAATATCAAGGGGTTAGAAAAGGGAGGAAATCGATCCATCGTGCCAGAAATGCACAGTTCTGCGAAAAGAGCGCACCCGTAGGGCTCAACGGTTAGAATCCAGATCCGAGGGTACTGCCCGAAAATTTCGGCCTTCAGCCTTAGGGCAAGAGGATCATTTTTTTCACCACACTGGACCGATCGGTCTTCAATCGATAAAAATAGACGCCACCGGGCATCCGCTGCCCGCGGGCATCACGCCCATCCCAGACTACCCGGTAGGTACCGGCGGTCTGTCGCGCCTGAACCAGTGTGCGAATTTCCTGACCCAGCACATTGAAAATCTTTAAACTCACCTCCGTCGCCCGGTTTAACCGATACTCGATGGTGGTGCTGGGGTTGAACGGGTTGGGGTAATTTTGAACCAGCTCAAAATCACGCAGGCCGGGCTCATCGATATCGGCAATCCCCACCGGCATGGTGTAGGTAATGGTGAGCAAAGGATGGGTGGTGGTATCCGGGTTGTCCTTGGTATCGAAACGTTTGGCGGTGGCCATCGTCGATTCGTCCCCCACTACAATCCAGCCGAAATTGGAATCCGGATGCGCCAGCCAGAACTGTACATCGGCAATCATGGGCGCGGTGCTACCCCAGGTGACCGGGTTGAGGGGATTGACCACGGTGCCAACGGTTGTCTGGGCACTGGGCTGGGCGACAAAGTCTCCCCCGGGGGTGTTCCAGAAACTGGTGTCGAAAAAGGTGTGCATCCAGGTAGCGTCCCCGGGCTGGGCCTGGGTCCCCTGGCCTTCCTCGGCGGGTGCATCGGAATTGCCTTCGCCCCAGGGCTTCAGAAGCCGATGCAGGCTCACGGTGACCGGGCCGGCGCTGGTTTTGGACAGATTCAGGGTCAGCTGTACCGATTGAATCAGCGCGTTGGGGGGGACAAATTCAATGACCGGGAATCGCACCACCGCCCGGCGAATGGCGCCGCTGGCGGTTCGCCCGGCAAACATGTGCTGGCCGATCCCGTTGCTCAGCGACCCGGCGTTGTCCTCATAAAGGGTATTGTCCTGACTGGGACGGATATTCACCGTCATTTGCGCCTTCACACCGGCCACCCAGCCGGTAAAAATCAGAAAATCGATTAGGAAAAATAAAAAGCACCGAAGCGTTCCTCTCATATCCAAACCTCCTGAGTGAAAGGTGAAACCCCGGGCCTCTTTCGGCCCCGAGGGCTCAAGGTGTCGGCTTAGCAGCCGGCTTACCCAGAAGCTCTCGTATTATTTTTGTTACGTGCCCTTCGGGAAAATGATTCGAAGCGGCGGCTTTTTTTTGACAGCGAACCCAGAAGGCTTCCAGATCGGCAAAGGTATCCAGGTCCCGCTCGCAGGGGAGCAGAGAGACCTTCAGCCCGGCCTGTCGGGCGCGCGCCAGCGTCTGCTTAAACACCGCGTCCGTGCTCCAATCGATGTTCTGGAAAAGCACCGGCTGGACCTGTTTGAGCCCGATCAGGTAGTAACCCCCATCTTCGGTCGGTCCCAGCACCACATCGGCTTCGTCCAGAGCTGCAAAGGCCTGTTGCACCGTCTGTGCCGTGAGCGTGGGCAGGTCGCAGCCGATGATCACCACACGCCGATAACGCTGCAAGGTTTCGCCAAAGGCTGTGGCCATTCTTTCGCCAAGGTTGCCCGAACTCTGGGGATAGAACGCCAGCCCCTTGCCCAGCCACCGGGCAACGGCCTCCCGCGCTTCGGCCGGCGAGTAATACACGCAAAAATCGTACTGCCCGCTACCGCTGAGCTGTGCCACCAGGTCCCGTCCCATCGCCCAATAAAGTGTAACCGCTTGCTGGGCAGAAAGCGGGGGCTGCATCCGCGTTTTCACCTGTCCCGGCAAGGGGGCTTTGGCGAACAAAATCAACAGGTTATTGCTGCATTTCTTCTGCATATTCCCTTGCCTCTACCTGTCTCTTACCGTTCTGGGGGAAGTGATACCAGCGGGCCAGCGTCTCCGGGGAGGCACCCAGCTTCCAGGCAATTTGCAATAGCCAGTTGCGTACGATGGTCCTCACCGGACCCTCAATTTCCCAGCGCCGACTGGAGGTCATGATTCGCTGGGGCAAAATGCAAACCGGTCCTGCTTGGCGCAAGCGCAAGCAAAAATCCAGGTCCTCCATCAGGGGCATTTCGGCAAACCCACCCAGTTGCCAGAAAACATCCCGGCGTACAAAAATCCCCATATCCCCATAAAACAACTTGAACAGTCGATTTTTACGATTGGAAAAAAACTCGCTGACCCGGTAAACCACGCGGTTCCCATCCATAGCATATTCGAAAGCGCCGCCCACCACCCCGTCTTCCAAAACAGCTCGTCGAATGGCCTTCAGCGAATCGGGATGAGGCACCGAGTCCGCATGAAGAAACCAGAGCACCTCTCCCCGGGCCAGGCGGGCTCCGGAATTCATCTGCCGGGCCCTCCCGCGTTCACAGACCACCACGTAAGCCCTGTCCCGAGCTTGTTGCACCGTACGATCTGTGCTCCCCCCATCAGCTACAATAATCTCCAGGCCAGGTTCAAGCTCACAAAGTTGAGCCAACAGGTACCTAATCTTCTCCTCTTCGTCAAGGGTTGGAATAATTACTGAAATGCTAACCTCTTGGTTAAACCTCTCCTCCGCAACCGAATGAACATGCTGAATGGAAGGCTGCTTATGCTTTCTCATTCCCCCAGGCTTACCTCGCTTTCTAAACACGACTCGATAAAAACTTTAAATTGATTAAGTTACATTTTCTCTTTACGCCATAGAGTCGTCCTTAATTTAACGCTCCGAACAACGAAATCCATAAGTCAGCCTACAAAATTAAACCCTTGGGCCCAGTGTAACAGAAAATATTAAGCTGGATTGGCCGCAATAAAGGACAGGAATAAATTCATGGAATCCACAGGCGGAGCTTGCTATATTCATTCCGAAACCAGGGAGATTTGTGTTAAATTGCACCTTTGCCAAGGGGTTTAAATCCTAGACCCTTTCATTGCGCTTCATCCGAAACTTGTGGACAGATTTATGAGAACTTCCGCATTGGTAATACTAATAACTACACTGGTCGGACTGGTTCATGGCCAGGATAGCCCCACGACCCTACAGGAACAGATCTACCAAGCCCGGGACCGGGTGTTACCTGCACTGGTCCACGTGGAACCGGTGAAAAAGGTGTACACCAAAGGGGAAAAACAACACACGCTGGTCACCGGAAGCGGGGTCATTTTCTCCCCGGAAGGCTACGTGATTACCAATCATCATGTCGCCGAAAATGCGGAAAAAGTCTGGTGTACGCTTTCCAACAAGGAACGCATTACGGCCACGGTGGTAGGTAGCGATCCCTCCACGGACATTGCCGTGCTCAAACTGAACCTTGACGAACTGAAAGCGCCGGAGGTCCCATTCGTGAAGCTGGGCAATTCGGACAGCCTGGAAGTGGGACAACTGGTCCTGGCGCTGGGCAGTCCCCTGGGGCTCTCCCGTTCGGTTTCCATGGGCGTCATCAGCTCCATCGATCGCTATTTCCCGGAAAGCGGGAGCATGCTCTCGCCCTACAATCTGTGGATCCAGACCGATGCGGCCATCAATCCGGGCAACAGCGGAGGCCCGCTGATCAACCTAAAAGGCGAGGTGGTGGGCATCAATGCCCGGGCCGTGTTTCTGGCCGAAAATCTGGGCTTTGCCATTCCCATTAACCTGGTCAAGGAAATTGCTCAGAAAATCATTAACGGCCGGTTTGTGAAACGCGCCTGGCTGGGTCTGGAATTCCATCCGTTGAAGGATTTTAAAGAATATCTGGGCGACTCCAGTCTAAGCGGCGCTCTGGTGGCCCACATCGATCAGAATTCCCCGGCCAGGAAAAGCGGCCTGGCCGTGGGCGATGTGATCCAGAAAATCAATCAGATCCCCATTCATGCCGAGTACGAGGAGGACCTGCCTCAGGTGCGCAAAATCATTGCCGACCTGCCGGTGAATCAGCCGGCCAAACTTTCCATCTGGCGGCAGGGGAAGAAGAAAACCATTACCGTAACCCCTGTGCCCGAGCCGTTTGTGGAAGAGCCCGAATTCGAAGCCAGCCGCTGGGGCATGGTGGTAAAAAACATTACCTGGAACCTTTACCGTTACCACATGCTGCCCGATTTTTACGGCGTACTGGTTACCTCGGTTAAGTCTGGCGATCTGGCCGATCAGGCCAACCTACAATCCGGCGATGTGATTCGCAAAATCAACGGCCGCCTGATTCGCAATCTGTCCGACTTCCGCCAGGTTTACTTCGATCTGGAATCCCGGGACTCCGAGATGGTCTTCCTGGAATTGCGGCGCAACGGTCACCGTTACTTTACCGTGATGCGCAAACCACTAACACCCTGAGACGAAATGGCCATGAAAGCGTTGAAATCTGTTCTTGCTGTCGTGTTCCTGGCTCTGGTCTTCCAACTACACGCCGGGAACCCGGAGGGGATATTCGAAACAGCCCGGCCCTGGGTGTGCCAGGTCAGTTACTACAAAAACGTGGCCACCCAGGCTAAAATCGGCTCCTACATCAAAATTAAGCAACACCGCATCGGGGTGGTGGTCAATCCAGAAGGCCTGGTGATGGTAAGCAGCGATGTGTACCCGTTGAGCCTGGACATCATGTCCGGCGGGGGGGTGTCTTTTTTCAGCGGAGAACCGAGCGATTTCAAGGTAATGCTCTGGAACGGCAAGGAATACCCGGCCCGGTTCATCGGCAAGGACGACCTGGCCAGGGTGGCCTTCATTCAGATCAGTGAACCTCCGGACAGCAGCCTGCCCTACGCCGCCTTTGTGCCCACCGATTCGGTGACCGTGGGCCAACGAATTTATTTGCTGGAATTGTTAGGCGAAGGCTACAATTTTGAACCGATCTTTACGCCTGTGCGGGTGAACGCCATCATCCACTCGCCGCGCAAAAAGTTTCTGGTCAACGACATGCGAACCGCCCTCTCGGCAGGTGGCCTGGTGCTAAACAGTAAGGGTCAGCCCATCGGGGTAACCCTGCAGGCGGCGGCCGATGGCGGCGGTTTTCAATCCTCAATGGACTTTGAGGAGTATCGGCCCGATTATCTGGAAATTGCGCCCAGCGAATGGTTCCAGGCCCTGATTCAGCACCCGCCGGTGCTGGTGAAAACCGGTTACCAGGGCAAGGCCTGGTTGGGGATTCGCATGCAGGCCCTCACCCCGGAACTGGCCGAATACTGGCACGTGCCGGCAGAGGGTGGGGTGGTTATCGATCAGGTCTTTCCCGATTCGCCGGCGGAAAAGGCCGGGCTGAAAAGCGGGGATGCCATCGTGGCAGTCAATAATAATCCCCTTACCATCAAACGTGATGAAGATCTGAACCGATTCCGTGAACTGATCGCTCAGCAGAAGCCGGATGCCCGCATCACGCTGAAGTTGTACCGGCAGGGCAAACCGCTGATCAAGAAGGTGCAACTGCGCTCCGCACCCCCGGCCATCGATCTGGCGGCCAAATATCAACTGGCCCAGCTGGGCATGGAGGTGCGGGAATTAACCCGGGACATTCTTTACGATTACATGCTGCCGCTGGACACCCGAGGGGTTTACGTCTATCAGGTGGATCGCGCGTCGCCGGCCGGGCTGGCCGGACTGGAGATTGGCAGCATTATTACCCATGTGAACGGCCAGCCGGTGAAAGATCTGGCCGATTTTCGCCAAAAAATGGAACAGGCCTTGCAAAACGGAGGCAAAAAAATCATGCTGCAAATTCAGCAGCGCCGGCAGACAGCCTTCGTTTTTCTGGACATCAAATAAACCGGCAGCCAACCAACGGGCTGAGCCGGCTTCGGACGATAATCCCATGGCCTACAGCTACCCCTACCCCAGACCGCTGGTCACGGTGGACGTGTTTTTGCTTCGCCTTAACGGGCCGGAGGTGGAGGTATTGCTGGTGGAACGCAAACGGCCTCCATTTCAGGGTCGCTGGGCGCTGCCCGGTGGATTCATCGAAATGGACGAGCCGCTGATCGCATCCGCCCGCCGCGAGCTGAGCGAAGAAACCGGCCTGAGGGGGCTGCCGCTCCTGGAGCTGGCCGTATTCGGCGATCCGGGGCGCGACCCCCGGGACCGCACGGTGACCATCGTGTTTGCCGGCGCCCTGCCGCTGGACCAGTCGCCTGCAGTAGCCGGTGGAGACGATGCCCGGCAGGCACGCTGGTTTGGCCTCTCTCAGCTGCCCGCGCTGGCCTTCGACCACGGGCAGATTGTCCGCACCTGCCTGGAGCGCTTCCGTTTTAACCTGATTTTTTCCGCCTGGTGGAGCCTCTTCCTGCCCGCTGAATTCAGCGCCGAGCTGCCCCAGCGGGTGTTTCAGGCCTTTCAATTGCCCCCATGGCTGAGCACGGTGGCCCTGCACAGCCTGACGCATGCCGGCCTCCTGGTGGAAACCGGCGGTCGCTACCGGATCCAGGGTGATGTGGCGCAGTTCCTGGCCCAACTCCCCTCCTCCTGGTGGCTGCAGTTCTGGCTGGAACAGCTGGGGAAAACTCCCCGATAGCGCGGC
>RFHE01000032.1 GCA_003696445.1 Calditrichota bacterium
CCGGCATCCAGGGTGCCAATCCACAGCCGTCCCTGGCGATCTTCGTACAGCGCATGGGTGGAGTTGCTGCTGATGCTGCCCGGATCGTGAGGATCATGCAGATAGCGCTTGAAGCGCTCCGTGCTTGGATTAAATTCGTGCAGGCCCCCGGACTGGGTGGCAATCCACAACCTGCCGTCCCGCCGGGGGCAAACAATGATGATGCGCCCGTCGGCCAATCCATCGGGATTATCGGGTTGCGGTGGATAATGGCGCAGTTGCCTGGTGAGGGGATTAAATCGATACAAGCCGGAACCCCAGCTCCCAAACCACAGCAGCCCCCGGGAATCCATCGCCATGGCCGGGGTGGGCACCCGAAAAGGCAAATTCTCTTCGCTAAAGAACCGGCCTATTTGCTCCACGCGCCGGCGCTCGGGGTCGTAGCGGGTGATCCCATAATGGGTCAAGTTGACCCACAGGTTGCCCTGCCGGTCTCTCAGCACCCCGGTCACATTATTGCTTTCCATGCCGGGCGGCAATTCCGATTTGCGCACGATATGGCGAATTTGTTTGCTGGACCGGATGAGCTTGTTGATCCCTCCCCCGTGGGTGGCAATCCAGAGGTTGCCGGTTCGATCTTCACAGAATTTGTGAACAAAATTGTTGTTCAGCGATGTGGGGTCGCTGGCTCGGGCCTGGTAATGGTAAAATTTTTCTTCTTTCAGATCCAGAAGATTGACCCCACCATTCCCGGTGCCGATCCACAGATCGCCCCGGCGATCTTCAAACACTGTGGTGACGTAAATATCATTAATGCTGAACGGATTCCCGGGTTCTGGCAGGTAGTGTTTGAAAATGGGGCGCCGCGCTACACCGGGTTCGGCCGGGTTCCGCTCTGTCCATCCGATCAGGCGGTTCAATCCGCCGGTAGCCGTACCCACCCACAAAATGCCCCGGGAGTCCACAAAAACCGATTCAATCAGGTTGCTGCTCAGGCTGGCGGGATCTTCAGGATCGTGCCAGAAATGAATGAACCGGATGGCGGTGTTGGCCTGGCCCGAATCGGGCACAGTTACCACTCGGTTAAGACCATGCGCCGTGCCTACCCACAGATTGCCCTCCCTGTCCACGTGCAGGGCACGAATGATGTCGTTGCTCAGGCTGCGCTCGTCCCCGGGGTGGTGAAGGTAACGCTGGAATACCCGGCGCTCCGAGTCCAGAGAAAACAGTCCCTGACCCAGGGTACCTATCCAGAGATTTCCCGCCCGATCTTCCACCAGACAGGAGACTTTCAGAACGCCAAAGTGGGGTGGAAAGAAGTGTCGGATGTGCTCGGTTCGCGGATCCAGCCGGTTAAGCCCTACCGCCGTGCCCACCCAGATGTAGCCCTGGTGATCTTCCAGGAGGGCCAGCACCACCGGGTGTGAGAGGGAGTTTTCCTGAAACGGGATGCTGGAAAAATGCTTCAGGCGGTAGCCATCGTAGCGATCCACGCCGGTAATTCCGCCGATCCAGAGGAAGCCTGTCCTGTCCTGGAGGATATCGTATGTGATGGTGTGTGCCAATCCCTCGGCCGTGGTCAGATGATCGATGCTGACCCTTTCCTGCTGGGCCGGGGCGAGGGCATGGCTCGCCAGGATCGCCCAGAAAGCGATCGCTGGTATGCCGGTGCTGGCTTTCATGGTCGTTTCTCCTCCAAAAATCCCAACCCCATCTAAAAAAGCCACCACCACCCTGTGAACCTGTCTCCGGACAACCGCTGCCCGAGGCAATGGTTCCCGGACAGGCAATGCTCTCGGTGGATGCCCTCCAGCTCCCTCGAGTGCCAGGTAAAAATTTCCCTGTTCTGGATTATTTTAAATCAATGCTGTCGGAGGAAGAAAAGAAGCGCAGGCGTCGATCTTTGTGCTGCAGAAGCAGATGAGAAGCCGATGATTTCGCTTTCTGGGCCACAGGTCTGCAGTCACAAAGGCTTTTAAATTTACGAAAATTTTTGTAGTAAACAACAAAAATATGTCCGTTCTTTTCAAAAACATTGGATTGCTGTGCCGGGTAACGTTGAGGCGAAAACAGCAAATCGACCCGCGCCTTTCGTTTAAACCGGTTCAGGTGCTTCACCCCCCGGTTGTTTTGCCTGATGGGTTTCTGTGGCATGGAGACTTGCTTGTTCGCCCCCATGGGCAGACGCCATTCGCCATACCGGGGCGAGATCCAACGAAGAGGACTGCCGTTCTGGAGCAGGATTTGCAATGTTTCCTCGGGGGAAGAAAAAAATTTTGCAGAGTTAAATTTTTTGTTTAAAATTCAACTGTTCTTCCAATAACAGAAATTGCCCCTCACGCCCTTTGCCTGCAGACGGTCACCGATCTTGAAGCTCTGGAGGGCAATCGCTTTTAATCAATGGCAAACCCGGAGCCGCAACACGGTAAGGTGCTGCATGGTCGGGTGGTTCTCTCCGGTGCGTGCACAGAGGAAGCATCGTGCACTTTGGGGTAAGCAGAACCCTTCCGATCCAGCAATCCCCTCCTGGCAAACAGAGGTGAGGCATGGCTTCGAACCGCCAGGTGTGATTGTTGTTTTTCGGGCACCGATCTGTCCGGCCTGGAAGCGCAAAAACCCGAACTCTGGACATACTGGTCCGGGGGCGTACAGGCCGCTCCGATAGAATGGACAAAACACTGGGTCCACGCTGATGATAGGAAAAACCGTTTCCCACTATCAGGTTGTTGAAAAAATCGGGGCCGGTGGGATGGGAGTGGTTTACAAGGCCCGGGATGAGCGACTGGGCCGCTGGGTGGCCTTAAAGTTTTTACATCCCCACCTGAATCAGAGCGAGGAAGCCAAACAGCGATTTATTCGGGAAGCCAGGGCGGCCTCAGCAATAGCCCATGCCAACATTGCCACCGTTTACGAGATTGATGAGGCGGATGGTCGGCTTTTCATTGCCATGGAGTACGTTCCCGGGATCAGTTTGGCCAAGCGTCTGGAAGAAGGCCCGCTTGAGGTAACCGAGGCGGTTGGCATTGCTGTTCAAATTGCCCGGGCGCTGGCCAGTGCGCATGTCAGGGGAATTGTTCACCGGGATATCAAGCCGGCCAATATTTTAATTTCGTCGGAAGGGACGGTGAAGCTGGTGGATTTTGGCCTGGCCAAATTACAGGACGACACCCACCTGACCACCGTGGGCAGGCCCATGGGCACGGTGGCCTACATGTCCCCGGAGCAGGTTCGCGGCGAGCCGGTGGATTACCGCAGCGACATCTGGGCCCTGGGCGTGTTGCTCTACGAAATGCTGTGCGGTCAGCATCCGTTCGGGGGGGAGCACGAGCAGGCGGTGATTTACCGCATTTTGAACGAGTCCCCCCGGCCG
>RFHE01000271.1 GCA_003696445.1 Calditrichota bacterium
AGTGAAAAGGGCGGCCGAGCGTCAGGCCCTGGCGGAACGAATTTCAAAGCAGTTCAGCTTATTGATTGGAGGAGTAAGGCAATGAATCGAGTCAAAGTCAAAGGTCTCATGGGCGTGCTTGTTCTGGCTCTGCTGGCTGGAGCCGGCGGATGTACGCGAACGGTGGTGGTGGAAAAACCGGTGCCGGCACCGGCGCCGGCGTTGCCGCAGAACGAACATCTGGTAATGGCGGTACTCTATCTGCAGCATGCCGCCGAAGCCCGGGCCCTGCGCTACCAGGCCTACGCCCTGGCACGGACCCGCCTCGATGAAGCACTGAGCCATCACAAATCGCCCAAAAAACTGGCCGTGGTGGTGGACATCGACGAAACCGTGCTGGACAATTCCCCTTACGAGGGCAAATTAATTAAGGCCAATGCCAGCTACCCTGAATTCTGGAAAGAATGGTGTCAGCTGGCGCAGGCCAAGGCCATTCCCGGCGCAGTGGAGTTTTTAAACTACGCCGTTTCCCGGGGGGTGGATGTGTTTTACGTGTCCAATCGCCGCCTGGAACTGCTGGAGCCGACCATGGAGAATTTGCGCCGGGAGGGTTTTCCGCAGGTGGAGGTGGGGCATATTTACCTGCGCACCGACGAGTCCAGTAAAGAAAACCGCCGCCTGGCCATTCAGAAAACCCACGAGATTGCCCTGCTTATCGGCGACAACCTGGCCGATTTTGCCGCTGTGTTCGAAGGCCAGTCCACCCAGCTGCGCAATCAGACGGTGGACCGCTTAAAGAAGGAATTCGGCACCCGCTTTATTGTGTTGCCTAATCCCATGTACGGGGATTGGGAGGGGGCGCTGTACAACTACCAGTGGCGCTTGCCGGCCGATCAAAAAGCCCTGTTGCGCCACCGGGCGTTAAAGGATTTTTAACGAGGTTCCAACGCGGAAAGGACACGTGATCATGAGCGTGCAGGTTGAAGGAAAAAGCTTTCTCACCCATCTGGAATGTGCCGCCTGCGGCCGGCAACTGGAGGCCGACCGGGTGTGGAACCTGTGCCCGGACTGCGGCAAGCCGCTGCTGGCCCGCTACAATCTGGAAGCCGCTGCCCGGGAGGGTTTCCGACCGGAGGTACTGGCGCAGCGGCCGGGTAACATGTGGCGCTACCGGGAAGTGCTGCCGGTTCGTGAGGCACAGTACGTCTTTACCCTGGGAGAGGGGTACACCCCTCTGTTGCCCATGCCTCGGCTGGGCCAAAAGTTCGGCCTGCCCGGCCTGCTGGTGAAGGACGAGAGTGCCAATCCTACCAACTCCTTCAAGGCCAGGGGGCTGTGCGCTGCGGTGAGCCGTGCGGTGGAACTGGGGGTAAAGGAATTTTCGATCCCCTCGGCAGGCAATGCGGCCGGGGCTCTCAGTGCCTATGCCGCCCGTGCCGGTGCCAGGGCTCATGTGTTCATGCCCCGGGACGTGCCCGAACCCTTCGTCCGGGAGTGTCGCTTGCTGGGCGCTGAGGTAGAACTGGTGGATGGTTTGATTACCGATTGTGCCCGAAAGGCGGCCCGGGGCGTACAGGAACAGGGCTGGTTCGATGTATCCACGCTCAAAGAACCCTACCGCCTGGAAGGCAAAAAAACGATGGGTTACGAACTGTTTGAACAGCTGGGCCGGTTGCCGGATGTGATCATCTATCCCACCGGTGGAGGCACCGGCCTGGTCGGGATGTGGAAGGCTTTTCAGGAGATGGAAGCCCTCGGTTGGTGCGACGGGCGCCGGCCCCGCATGGTGAGCGTCCAGGCCGAAGGCTGTGCACCGATAGTGGAAGCCTTTCGGCAGGGGCAGGTGCACGCCCGGCCCTGGGAGAATGCCCGAACCCTCGCCGCCGGCCTGCGCGTCCCCGCCGCCATCGGCGATTTTCTGATTCTAGAAGCCCTCCGCCAGAGTCAGGGGGAGGCGGTTGCGGTCAGTGACGAAGCCATTCTGGACATGACCGGCTGGCTGGCCCGCGAGTTCGGCCTGCTGGTCTCCCCGGAAAGCGCCGCGACCCTGGCCGCACTGGAGCAATTGCGTAGCCGCGGATGGATCGCCCCGCAGGAGCAGGTGGTGCTTTTCCTCACCGGTGGGGCCTACAAATATTTTCCCACCCTGACCCTGGACTGAACAATCAACCTGTTCTCTTCAAGGCCCTGGCCAGGCTGCCTGTACAAGGTTTTTTGGGGATATGAATGCCCTCGCGAAAGCGCCGCCTTCAGGTTCGCAAAAAACCGCTTTTAAATTTTCAGAAAAAAGTTCCCAGATACCGAAAAAATTCCCTCCCAAACCCTTGTTAATTTTTCTGAATTGATTAACTTGAGCAAATTTTTCGGGGATTTCGCCCGGAAGTATGTTCTAATCCAGTTTCACCAAATTAATAAAGGAGGTTCTATGGTAACCGTTCACCACAATTCTCGGAGGTTTCTTTATTGCTTTCTCGCATTCTGCTTGAGCCTGTGGGGGGTGTTTCCTGCTTTTGCTCTGGCCAAAGGAACCATCCGCGGTATCGTCACCGATGCCAAAACCGGAGATCCGCTTCCTGGCGCCAATATTTTATTGGTAGGAACGGTCCGCGGTACCACTACCGACCCCGATGGTGCTTTTATTCTTAAGGTGGACCCGGGCACCTACACCGTTCGGGTGGATTACTTGGGCTACAAAACCGCGGAAAAGAAAGTGACCGTTGGAGAAGGGGAAACGGTGACGGTGAATTTTGAGATCGAGGAAAGCATCGCCGAATTCGGTGAGACCATTGTGGTGCTGGGTTCTCGTGCCGAACGCACGGCCATCGAAACCCCGGTGCCGGTGGATGTGATTTCCGAAGTGGCGGTCCGGGAATCGCCGCAGTACGAGCTGAACCAGGTGCTACGGGATCTGGTGCCTTCCTACAATGCCTCCCATCAGACCATTGCCGACGGGAGCGACCACATCAATCCGGCCAGTTTGCGCGGTTTGGGCCCGGATCAGGTCTTGGTGCTCATTAACGGCAAGCGCCGCCATCCCAGCGCCCTGGTTCATGTGAACGGAACGTTTGGTCGCGGTACGGTGGGTGTGGACTTGAACGCCATTCCTAAAGCAGCCATCGAGCGCATCGAGGTGTTGCGGGATGGTGCCGCCGCCCAGTACGGTTCGGACGCCATCGCCGGTGTCATTAATATTGTTCTGAAAGAAAGAACAGGGAAGATCGACGTCAATGCCATGACCGGGGCCAATAATCTCCTGTTTCGCCGGGATATCAGCATGTCTCCAGAAATTCAGGCCGTTCGGACCAGTCATGGCCTTTCGCCCAATGTCAGCTTCGACAACACCGATGGCGAAACCTATTCCTTCGACATTAATTATGGCTTCCCCATCGGCCAGAATGGTTTTTTTAACATTACCGGCGAATACCTGGATCGCGGGCGCACCAATCGTTCCACCACCTGGACGGGTAAAATATTCAACGACAGCGACACGCCGATCACCGTTTTCCGTGACGGCAAAAACTGGACCTTTCTGCCTGACGACGACGAGTTGCAGCGGCGGGGCCTGACCCGGGACGATTTTTCCATGCGCACCGGTCAGGCGAAAGCACGCATGGGCTCCATTTTTTACAACAGCCGCATCCCGCTCTCCGAAGGGGCCGAGTTTTATTCCTTTGGCGGATTGACCTACCGGGATGGCTTTGCAACCGGGTTTTACCGATTGCCTTTCCAGGAAGCCCGCGTGAACCTGAATGTGTACCCCAACGGGTTTCTGCCCGAGATTCACACCAAAATTCGCGATTATTCGGCCTCGTTTGGCGTAAAAGGCGTGCACAAAGGCTGGATTGTGGATGGAAGCCTGACCCTTGGCGGCAATGCGTTTACCTTCAACATCGAAAATTCCATTAACGCCTCCATCGGCGAATCCAGCCCCACCTCCTTCGATGCGGGTACGCTGCGCTTCCGCCAGTGGACCGGCAATCTGGATGTGCTGCGCAACATCGACACCCATGGGGCAGTCAAGTCCCTGAGCCTGGCCTTCGGTACCGAAGTTCGCGTTGAAAACTACCAGATCGAAGCGGGCCAGTTCGAATCCTATTCACTGGGGAACGGCGGGGATCGGCCTGGCATCGATTTCGACACCACCTCCACCGGTGCTCCAAAAAACCCGGGCTCGCAGGTTTTTCCCGGTTTTCAACCTTCCAACGAAGTGAATCGCTTCCGCAGCAGCATTGGCCTGTATGCCGAGTTGGAAAGCGACATTACCGAACAATTTCTGCTTAGTGCCGCCGGGCGGTTCGAGAATTACAGCGACTTCGGTAGCACGGTAAACGGTAAGTTGGCTGCCCGTTACGAGGTATTGCCCGATCTGGCCTTCCGTGGTGCGGTCAGCACCGGCTTCCGGGCTCCCTCGCTACATCAGATCTGGTTTAATAATGTGAGCATCCAGTTTGTGATCGATCCCAATACCGGAGAGCTGGAACCGGCCCGCGTGTTGAGTGCCAGCAATAAAGACCCGGTGACCCGTGCCTTCGGCATTCCGGACCTGAAAGAAGAGACCTCGGTGAACCTCAGCGGTGGGTTTACCGCCCGGCCGCTACCCAATCTGGTGGTGACCACCGATGCCTATTACATTAAAATCGACGACCGGATTGTCCTCACCAGCCGCTTTACCAACGCCGATCCGGTGGTTGCCCAGATCCTCAAGCCCTTCGAAAAGGCCGGGGTGAACCAGGCGCAATTTTTTGCCAATGCGGTGGACACCAAGACCAAAGGCCTGGATATTGTGGCGGCTTACAATACCGAGCTGGGCCGGGGCAAAGTAACCGTGACGGCGTCGGCCAATTTTGGTGATACCGAGGTGGACACCACCCATGTGCCGGCCGCCATGGCCCGGATTTTTGCCCAGGGCGATATTAACAAGGTGCGCAATACCCTGTTCAACCGCGAAGAGCGTAACCGCCTGGAAGACGCCCTGCCTCACCAGAAAGGGGCGCTGACGGTGCGTTACACGCGCGGCCCCTTCAGCGGAATGGTGCGTGGCAATTATTACGGGAAAATCTACTACAAACCCACTAACCCGGCCAACGACGAAACCTTCGGAGCCAAAGTGCTCATCGACCTGGATCTTTCCTATGAGCTGATTTCCGGCTTTCGGGTATCGGTGGGTGCCAACAACCTGTTCAACACCTTCCCGGATCCCCACGAAAAGGCCAGTAATTACAGCAATGGGCGCTTTGTCTTCAGCCGGCGAGTGACTCAGTTTGGTATGAACGGCGGGTTCTATTACATTCGGACCAGCCTGTCGCTGTAAGCCGCGTCTTTGGTTCATGCAAAGCCCCTTCCTTTGGTGGAAGGGGCTTTTTTTAAACAGATGCCGGACCGGCAGACTTCCATTTCCACCAGCCCGGCCTCTTCGCTGCTGTGAGCGTGTTTTTACAGCGTCCCGAAACGAACCTCCCGCTTGCGCAATTGAATGACGGCGTACTGGCCGTCCTTTAATGAGCCGGGGTTAATGACATGGGTGGTTCCAATAATCTCCTCGCCCGGTTGTGCACCGGTTCCCACAACCGACCAGGTGGGATCGTACGTCTTAATAAAATCCTCCACGACCTGGGAACCGATATGCTGGTTACCTACCAAATCCAGCTTGCCCCCATAAGGAGGGGTGTAAAACATCATCACCAGCTCCATTGGTTTCAGATCTCGGATGATCTTTAGGTGATATTCCACCTCCCAGCGCGGGTAGCGCAGAACGAAATCCTCTTCTCGCTTTTTTTCGGAAATCTCCCCACCAAAACCGGTGACAATGTAGTGATTCCTGTACAGAGAAAAACTTTTGTGCACATTGCGAATT
Organism: Calditrichota bacterium; assembly: GCA_003696445.1. Lineage (GTDB taxonomy): Bacteria > Calditrichota > Calditrichia > RBG-13-44-9 > J042 > J042. Next base: position 5,834 of record RFHE01000271.1, read on the forward strand.
TGCGGGTACACGATTTCATAATTGTAAGCTTCCCGCAAATAGCGCGCAACCGGGGCATCGTATTTGCCTGGAATGTAATAAACTGGAATTTTTATTTCGCCCAGGGTTTTGAAGAAAGCCTCGTACTGGGCTAGATCATCCTTTTCCGTTTCCTGGATTTTCTGGTAATCGGGCATTCGTTTTTCCTGTTCGGCGGCTTCAAACTCCTTCACCCGATCGTTCCCGGAGACGATACCGCCGGCAAAGAAAACCAAATCAATATTTTCGTTTCGGATTAATGTTTCCAGATCAGGGAGGACCTTCTTTTCGCCCAGATAGTTAGCAATGGCCAAAGCTTTCATCTGCCTCACCTCCTTTTTTTATTAAAATGTTTAACCCACTTTTTGATATTCGCAATCTGGGGCAGAGTTTCAGGAATTTTCTGGTTTTTCCAACAGAGGGAATAGGCGATCCAGGGCCTGTTCCGGGGAAAGGGATTTCATGCACAGGAAGTGACCTCTGGGGCAGGCTTTGCGGCCGATGTGGGAGCATGGCCGGCAGGCAAGGTCGGGGTTTTCCAGAACCGTGGCTCTGGGATTCAGAGGCGAGAATCCCAGCTCCCGGCTGGTGCCTCCGAAAAAGGCCAGCTGGGGGCGTTGGAAGGCGGCGGCCAGGTGCATGGCTGCGGAATCGTTGCTCACCAGCACGGGGCAGCGCGCAATTAGTGCGGCCGTTTGCAATAGGTTGAGCCGACCGGCCAGCGAACGGCAACTGCCCTCCGGGGCCTCGGCCTCAATCTGACCGCACAGCGCCGCTTCCTCCGGTGCACCGATCAGGAGGGACCGTTTGCCCAACTTCTGGTAAAGCAACCCGATGAGCTGGCTGTAATACTCGGGGGGCCAGCGTTTGGTGAAATGGCGGGCGCCGGGGGCCATCAGTAAGCCGAAGCCCTCCCGACGCAATGCCGCCCACTGCTTTTCTGCCCGATCCAGTTGCTCAGCAGGCAATACAACCTCCAGGCGGGTGGGCCGGGCCTCAATCCCCAGAACACGCAGCGTGTGTCCGTACCGCTCCGCTACCGACCCGACCAGCGCCAAAGGAGGGCCGTAAAGATTGAGTGGCGTGTGTACGTGCAGGAAGCGGCGAAGGCGGTGTTTTTGGAAACGGGCCAGGGGCCAGGGCCGCGGCGGCAGGGTTAGGAGCAGGGAGCGCCAGTTAGCCTGCAGGTCGAGTACGGCCTGGTAGGGCATCAGGTGGATGGCCCGGCGGACCCGCCACAGGCCCACCCCGTCCCCGGCGGGATCGTAACAGATGACCCGCTCCACCAGGGGATGGAAATGGAGCAAGTCCGCATACTGAGGGCGGGTCAGGTAGTCCACGCGCAGCTCGGGCCGGTGCCGGGCCAGTACCGGCAGCAGGGTGGTGGTCAGCAATACGTCGCCCAGCGAACTGAAACGGATGATCAGAATACGCGGCTGTTCCCAGGGATGCCATTGCCCCGGCATGGTTGCCAGGGGGGCATCGGTGGAACGTGCGGTCACAGCACCCTTGCAGGCAGGGTTATCTGGTTCTGTGCACCACAAAATCGGCCAAGTCCATTAGGGCATTACGGGCTTCCGAGTCGGGCAAGAGAGCCAGACGATTGATGGCTGTGTCCTTAATCTCGAAGGCCTTCTGCCTGGCTTTTTCCAGGCCCTGGTGGTCGCGGACAAAGTCAATCACCTCGCGGATTTTTTTCCGGTCCGCGCCTTTGCGAATCAGCTTTAAAATGTATTTCCGCTCCCCTTCGCTGGCCGATTGGAAAGCGTAAATGAGCGGGAGGGTAATCTTTTTTTCTTTGATGTCCAGGCCGGTGGGCTTGCCCAGAACAAAGCGGCTGCCCTCGTAGTCCAGCATGTCGTCTTTAATCTGAAAGGCCAGTCCCAGATGTTCCCCGTAATCGCGCAGGGCCCGGCGATGCTCCTCGGGGGCCTCGGCGGTCAGCGCCCCCAGTTCGCAGCAGGCCGAAATCAAGGAAGCCGTCTTGTCGCCGATCAGCTGAAAATATTCCGCTTCGGTGATGTTCAAGTTACGCGACTTTTGCAGCTGAAACAGCTCGCCCTTGATCAGGCGCTTGGCGACCGTTGCAATCAGGTTCATGACTTCCAGGCTGCCCACCTCGGTGGCCAGAATCAGGCTTTTGGAGAGCAAATAGTCGCCCATAAGCACGGCAATCTTATTTTTCCAGATTTTGTGGATGGTGGGGAAACCGCGCCGCAGTTCGGCATCGTCCACCACATCGTCGTGTACCAGGGTTGCGGTATGCAGCAGTTCTACCACCACGGCGGTAATAAACGACTCCCGGCGCAGCTTGCCACAACTGCGCGCCGAGAGCAGCAGGAGGGCGGGACGAAACTGCTTGCCCCGATGTTTGACCAGATAACGGGCCACACGATCCACGATTTTCACATTGGAGGTCATGAGCTGGCGAAAGTACTGATTGAATTCCGCCAGGTCCCGCCAAAATGGTTTGAACACCTGGGCGGGTAGCCCGTTCAGACTGAAGTTGGCTTTAAGATGTTCACTCAGTGCCAGTTCGCTTGCCACTGCTACTCCAATTGTTTTGTTCGGTTAGTCCGCCGTAGATTCCACGCCGGCCTGTGCCTCAATGCGTTTTCTGGCCTGCTTTTCCACGGCAGCAGAAACCAATATGGACAATTCATATAAAAGAATCAACGGGATTGCCAGCATAATCTGGGTGATCACGTCCGGCGGGGTTAAAATAGCGGCCACAATAAAAATGGCCACCACCGCGTGGCGGCGGTAATGGCGCATCCGTTTAGGGGTAAGCAAACCCAACCGGCTCAAAAAGTAAGTAATCACCGGCATTTCGAAGATCAACCCAAAGATGACCAGCAACCGGATGGTAAAGCCAATGTAGAAATCGATGGCGATATTGGCGGCAATTTCCGGTGGGGCCAGGCCGATGAAAAAATTCAGAGCGAAGGGTAGGACCAGAAAGTAGGCAAACAGGACGCCAAGCAGAAACAGCAGCGTTGAGGAACCGATCAGTTTAGGGAAATAGCGACGTTCGCTCTCCAAAAGCCCCGGGGCAATGAATTTCCAGAACTGGTACAGGATGTAAGGCAGGCTCAGGATCAGCCCGCCGAAGAAGGCCACCTCCAGGGTCACCACAAACATGCCCTGCACCTTTAAGACCTGCAGGTGCATGGGACTGTCCAACCGGTTGATGGGCAAGATAAGCAGATCGAGAATGCGCCGGTAAAAGGCCAGGCAGAGGAGGGTGGCCACAAACAGCGCAACCAGCGAGCGGATGATCCGCCAGCGCAATTCCTCCACATGGTCCAGAAAGGACATCTCGGTGCTGGTTTCGTTGCTCATCGTTTCCACGGGCATCGGGTTTCACACGTTAACCAAAAAATTTAAGGGTTCTTTGCAGCGAAAAGAACGGTTGTTTGAGAAAAATTTTCCGGTTTGGGCGGGTGAATTTCGGGTTTAAATTTTGCGCCAAAACCGCTGAACCCGATGTGGCACGATTCAACTGACTGGCCTTCCGGTCGCCTTGTTTTGCAGGATGGGACCAGCTGGCAGGGGGTCTGCTTCGGTGCACCTCTCTCGGTGGCCGGCGAGGTGGTATTCAACACCGGCATGACCGGCTATCCGGAAACGCTGACCGATCCCTCCTATGCCGGGCAGATTCTGGTGCTCACTTACCCGCTGATCGGCAATTACGGGGTACCCGGAGAGCCGAACAGTGAGGGGTTACCGGCGCACCTGGAATCCGGGCAGGTTCAGGTTGCCGGGCTGATTGTGGCCGATTATTCCCCTGCCTATAGTCACTGGCAGGCCAGCCAGTCGCTGGGGGAATGGCTTCAGGCCCAGCAGGTGCCGGCGCTGTGCGGCATCGATACCCGGGCGCTCACCCGCCGCCTGAGGGAGAACGGTACCCTGCCGGGGCGCATTGAGGTGGACGGGGAACCGGTCCGCCGGTTTGACCCGGACCGGGAAAATCTGGTCGCCCAAGTCAGCCCGACCGGCGTTCGGCGATACGGCGAGGGCCGGCATACCGTAGTGTTGATCGATTGCGGAGCCAAGGCCAACATCATCCGGCACCTGCTGCGTCGCGGCCTGCGGGTGGTGCGGGTGCCCTGGGATTACGACCTGAGCGCGCGGGACTACGACGGGCTGGTCATCTCCAACGGGCCGGGCAACCCCAAAATGTGCCGTCCCACCATTCTGCAAATCCGCAGCGCCTTTGCCCGCCACAAACCGGTGCTGGGCATCTGTCTGGGCCACCAGCTGATGGCCCTGGCCGCCGGCGCCAATACGTACAAAATGAAATACGGCCACCGCGGCCAGAACCAGCCGGTGATTGAAGTGGGCACCGGCAGGGGCTTCATGACCTCCCAGAACCACGGTTATGCGGTGGACAACCGGACCCTGCCCGAGGACTGGCAACCCTGGTTCGAGAACTTGAACGACGGTACCAACGAAGGCCTCAGGCACCGTCGGGCCCCGTTTTTCAGCGTTCAGTTTCATCCCGAGGCTTCGCCGGGACCGGTGGAGGCGGAGGAATTGTTCGACCGATTTGTCCAGCAGGTATGCCCGTGAAGCCTTTGCCTGAAAAACTAGTGATCCTGGGCAGCGCCGCGCTGAAAATCGGCGAGGCCGGCGAATTCGATTACTCGGGCAGTCAGGCCATCAAGGCCTTTAAAGAAGAAGGCATTCAGGTGGTGCTGGTCAATCCCAACATTGCCACCATTCAAACCTCCGAGCACCTGGCCGATCGGGTCTATTTTCTGCCTGTGGATCCGTATTTTGTGGAGAAAGTACTGGAGCGGGAGCGCCCGCAGGCCATTGCCCTCAGCTTTGGCGGACAGACTGCCCTGAATTGCGGCCTGGCGCTCCACCAGAGCGGGGTGCTGGATCGCCTGGGAATTGCCGTGCTGGGCACCCCCATCAAAACGGTGGCCGATACCGAGGACCGGCAGCGTTTTGTCCAGCGGCTCAGGGAAATCGGCGTGTGCTTTGCGCGCAGCCAGGCTGCGGACTCGGTACAGGCTGCCCTGGCCGTGGCCGAGCAACTGGGCTATCCGGTCATTGTGCGGGTGGCCTACGCGCTGGGTGGTTTGGGCTCTGGCATCTGCCGAACGCCGCGGGAACTGGAGCAACTGGCCGGCAGGGCACTCAATTATGCCCCCCAGGTCCTGGTGGAAGAATATCTGGAGGGCTGGAAGGAAATCGAATACGAAGTGGTGCGGGACCGGTTCGATAACTGCATTACGGTGTGCAACATGGAGAACCTGGATCCCATGGGCATTCACACCGGGGAGAGTGTGGTGGTGGCTCCCAGCCAGACGCTTAACAACCGCCAGTACCATCTGTTGCGAGAGGTGGCCATCCGGGTCATCCGGCATCTGGGGGTGGTGGGGGAGTGCAACATTCAGTTTGCCCTGAGCCCCCATTCCGACGAGTATCGGATCATCGAAGTCAACGCTCGGCTTTCGCGCAGCAGCGCCCTGGCTTCCAAAGCCACCGGCTACCCACTGGCCTTTGTGGCGGCAAAGTTGGCCCTGGGCTACGGTCTGCCCGAGCTGACCAATGCGGTGACCGGAACCACCCGCGCGTTTTTTGAGCCGGCCCTGGATTACGTGGTGGTAAAGCTGCCTCGCTGGGATTTAAAAAAATTCCGGCGGGTAAGTCGCAAGCTGGGTTCGGGCATGAAATCGGTGGGCGAGGTGATGGCCATCGGCCGCACCTTTGAAGAGGCCTTGCAGAAGGGGCTACGCATGCTGGAGACCGGTGCTCAGGGGCTGGTAGCCAATCCGCCCTTTCAATGGGATGATCTGTCTCAGGAGCTGAGCCAGCCCACCGAAGAGCGCATTTTTGCCATTGCGGAGGCCTTTCGGGCCGGGTTCACTGTGGATCGGGTGCACGAGCTGACCCACATCGACCGCTGGTTTTTGTTTCGCATTCAGCAGGTGGTAGCCATGGCCGAGGCGCTGGCCGCACTGCCTCTGGAAGCGATACCGGAGCCGCTGTTGCGAGCGGCCAAGCAGCGCGGTTTTTCCGATAAACAGATCGCCGTGCTGACCGGTAGCACTCAGGAGGCGGTCCGCCGGCGGCGCCATGCGCTGGGCATCCGCCCGGTAGTCAAGCAGATCGATACCTTGGCTGCCGAATTCCCCGCCCGAACCAATTACCTGTATCTCACCTACAACGGGGTAACCGACGATGTAAGCGGCCCGATGGAAAAGCTGGTAGTCCTGCTGGGCTCAGGGGCCTATCGCATCGGCAGTTCGGTGGAGTTCGACTGGTGCTGCGTGAGCGCGGGTCGTTCTCTTCGCGAGCAGGGCTATCGCACCCTGATGCTGAATTACAACCCGGAAACGGTGAGCACGGATTACGATGAATTTGATGTGCTGGTATTCGACGAAATTCGCCTTGAGACCATTCTGGAGCTGTGGGAGAAGTTTTCCCCTCAGGGCGTGTTGATTTCCATGGGCGGGCAGATTCCCAACAATCTGGCCATGGACCTGGCGGCCAATGGCATTCCCCTGCTGGGCACTTCGGCGGAGAACATCGACCGGGCGGAGAACCGGCGCAAGTTTTCCGCCCTGTTGGATGAGCTGGGCATCAGCCAGCCGCCCTGGGCCGAATTGACCAGCCTGGCGCAGGCCAGCCAATTTGCCCGGGAGGTGGGCTATCCGGTGCTGGTGCGTCCCTCTTACGTGTTGAGCGGCGCGGCCATGGCGGTTGCCTCCAACGATCAGGAGCTGGCCCGCTACCTGCAGCGAGCAGCAGAGGTTTCTCCGGAACACCCCGTGGTGCTGAGCAAGTTTCTGGAAAATGCCAAAGAAATTGAGTATGACGGGGTGGCCTGTGAGGGGGAGATTCTGGCCCATGCCATCTCCGAGCATGTGGAAAATGCCGGGGTGCATTCCGGGGACGCCACCCTGGTCATCCCCCCGCAGCGAACCTACCTGGAAACCATTCGCCAGATTCGAGCCATCGCAGGCAAAATTGCCCGGGCCCTGCAGATTCACGGTCCCTTTAACATTCAGTTCATTGCCCGGGAAAATACGGTGATGGTCATTGAATGCAACCTGCGCGCCTCGCGCAGCTTTCCCTTTGTTTCCAAAATTCTGGGGCAGAATCTGGTGGACCTGGCTACCCGGGTCATGCTGGGGCAACGGCCTGCCGCCGGCAACGGCAATTGGTACGATCTGGATTACGTGGGGGTAAAAGCCCCACAGTTTTCCTTTACCCGTCTGGAAGGCGCCGACCCCACCCTGGGGGTGGAGATGGCCTCCACCGGCGAGGTGGCCTGCCTGGGGCGCGATTTTAACGAGGCCTTCCTGAAAGCGCTTCTCTCGGTCGGTTTCCGATTGCCCATTCGGTCCGTGCTGCTCTCCACTGGCTCCATCGAATCCAAAGCCGAATTGCTCCAGAGCGTACGCTACCTGCAACAGCTGGGCATCCAATTTTACGCCACCCGCGGAACTGCGCGGTTTCTAAGGGCCAATGGTATCGAGGCCACCGTGTTACACTGGCCTCTGGAGAAAAAGAAGCCGAGCACGGTGGATTACATCAAGTCCGGTAAATTCGACCTGGTCATCAACATCCCTAAAAACTACCAGGAAGAAGAGCTGACCAACGATTATATCATCCGGCGAACGGCGGTGGACTACAATGTCCCCCTCATCACCAACCGGCAACTGGCCATGCGCCTGGCCGAAGCGCTGATCCGAACCCGACTGGAAGATCTGGAAATCAAAAGCTGGCAGGAATATTCAGGGGTCCATTAAAAACCCGGCCGGGGTGACCGGTGTTGCCTGCGGCTACGCCGCCGGGACCCGGCATGATAAGGCTTCTAGGTTCCCTTCAGAAGGACTGGTGTCAGGAAGGGCTGTACAAAACCTGCGAAAAAACAGCAAAAACCAATCGGCATTGTTCTTCTCTGGACCGCTCAGAGAGCCCGGCAGCTGGAATGTTGTGCCACCGGCTGTTGCCTGGGCAGCCGGTGAAAACTCAGCTCACCCCCCTCACTCAAAAAATCGAGGGGGTGAGTTCCCTGCAACGATGGCATGGCCAGAGGGCGGCGAATCTGGCCAGCGAGATTGGGTAGTCGTTTGTTGTTTAATCGCCGACCCCTGTTTCAATCTGCTACAGGGATTTTATTGTTGCACAGCCTCTAAAGGAAGGACCCGGTTTTCACCAGCGTCCTTTGCGATTCCAGGTGACGTGTCCGCGTTCAAAGGAATGGCTTTTGCCTCCCAGGCCGGCGTGTTTTAAAATCCTGGCGTGGAGTCTGTTCCAGTACTGTCCGGCGCGTGAATAGCGCCAGTGGCGGAGTACGGCTTTTTGTCCGGTACGAGCGGTCTGTAAAAAGCGGTCGAAGAAAGCCGGCATGGCAGCCTCCTTTTGTTTAATTCACTTTAAAAAATGTTCGCTCAAAGCCAAGAGTTCCCCCCACAGGCCAGAAGGATTCGCTCGCTACAGGCAGCTGTCGGTTCCTTTCAAGACGGGCGTAATCGAATCGAAGAAGAGGGTGTCGGCATTTGCCAGAGAAGAAAATTGCTGTACGATTTTTTGTTTCCGGGAAGCCAAGCAATTAGGGATTACCGCCGCCCTGCCCAGCCACCTACCTCCAGCTTGATTTCCAGATTGGAATGATTTTTCTTCCCGGCAATGGCGCTGGGGAAGTAGATGATGCGATACTGGGGCCGGATGCCGATGAAGTAGTCCTTGCCATTCTTCACATCCACGCCCAGACCAATCACTGCATTCAGGCTGAACTGGAATTCATTGCTCAACTCGTCTGCCTTGGGGAAGTTCATGCCGAAAATTGTTCCGGCCTGCACGACCAGATGCGGGCGAAAGTTGTCCTCGATGTCGTTCACAAACAGGCGCTTTTTAAATTCGATGTTGACCGGGAGAAAGAACAGGCGATTGACCTTGTTGATGGAAACGGGCCGGCCGAAGATATCGAACCCCTGGAATTCCTTGTCGTCCCGCATGATGAAAAACTCGGCGGTTATGCCGATGTGGCTGTAATGGGGCAGCGCCTTGCGATAAAAGGCACCCACGCCGGTGCCAGCAAAGCCCATGCTGAAGCTGAAGCCTTTCTCCCCATAGTGAGTAATCTGATAATTCTCATCCTGGGCATGGAGGGCCAGAGGAGAGAAAAGGCACCATGCCAGAAGCAGAATAGAAGAGAGCCATTTCATGAATATCTCCAGAGCTTGCCTTCAAAACGCCGGAGCCCAACTCCAGGTTTACAATATAACGGCCGGCCCAAAGTAAAAAGAGTGAAAAATTTTACCCTCGACCGGTTAAAGCGCAAAGGAGAACGCTTTGTTTTTTAGAATGGTACGTCCTCGCCACCTTCTGTGTCCAGGGTCTCGGGTGGTTCCAGGTCCGGGGTTTCCACCGTTCGCTGGCTGCCACCACCTTCGCCGGCCGGGGAATCGAGAAATTGAATTTCGCTGGCCACAATTTCGGTGGTGTAACGCCTCTGACCGTTCTGGTCCTCCCACTCACGATTTTGAATGCGCCCTTCCACAAAAATGCGGCTGCCTTTGCGTGCGTATTCCTTCACCACTTCCGCGGTTCGGCCCCACACCACAATCCGGTGCCAGGTGGTTTCCTCCTGAGGATTTCCATCTCGGTCCTTCCAGACCCGATTGGTGGCGATATTAAAATTTGCCACCGGGGTTCCACTGGGTGTGTAACGCACATCCGGGTCACTTCCCAGTCGGCCGATTAGAATGGCCCGATTAACGGTTCCACGTGCCATGATACCTCCCCTAAGTTTGTTGTGTGAACAGATTAAAACGGTTGTACAAGTTAGTGTCTGCGAGAAAAAAATACAACCTTTTCCCGGCCCGCTTGGTAGCTGACCGGTGTGTCGAGATGCCATGATTGGCTCAAAAAGCCAATTGATTTACAAGCAAAATTACAAAATATTGCATTTAATGGCTTGTCCGAATTACATGCCGGTAATCGCTTTTTCACGACACAATACGGCGGTATTAGCAAATTCACAGCTCCTGTTTTCGTAATGGCAGGGAAGTCACCGTCTTCGTTCCACTCTTGGCAAGAGTGCGGATCGGGGGTGAGTTCTCTGCAAAAAAAGCATAGCAAGCGCGCGGATCTGATTCACTGAAACGCCCGGGTGCGATCCCCGTTTTCCAGGCAAACCAGCAACCGCGTGCAGTACTGTAAAATGGTTGATCCTGTGCTATTTTTTGGACGGCCCCATTCAATCCAGTTGCAACTTATCCAGCAGAAAGGGGAGCACCTGGTCGCTGGCAATGCGCTGCTGGGCCATGGTATCCCGGTCGCGCACCGTCACGGTGCCGTCTTCAAGCGTCTGGGAGTCCACCGTAAAACAGAAGGGGGTCCCGATTTCGTCCTGCCGCCGATAGCGACGCCCCACCGAGCCCGATTCGTCGTAAAAGACCCGAAAGCGCTTGCGCAGTCCGTTGACAATGTTGCGGGCGATCTCCGGCATGCCGTCGCGCTTGACCAGCGGAAACACCGCTGCCTTAATTGGGGCTACCTGCGGTTTAAAACGCAACACCACCCGCTGTTCTTCTTCGCTGTAGGCATCCACCATTGTGGTTAAAAGCAAGCGTTCCACGCCGGTCGAGGTCTCCACAACGTAGGGAATGTATTTTTCACCGCTTTCCTGATCGAAGTAGCGCAAGTCCTTACCGCTGTATTCTTGATGGCGCTTCAGATCAAAATCGGTGCGGTTGTGGATCCCTTCAATTTCCTGCCAGCCGAAAGGAAATTTGTACTGGATGTCGAAGGCTCGTTTGGCATAATGGGCCAGTTCGTCCGGAGCATGCTCGTGAAAGCGCAGATTTTCCTTGCGGACGCCCAGTCTCTGGTACCAATCAAACCGCCGCGCCTTCCAATACTCGAACCATTCTTCATCCGTTCCTGGCTTAACGAAAAATTGCATTTCCATTTGTTCGAATTCCCGGGTCCGAAAGATGAAATTCCCTGGGGTAATTTCGTTGCGGAAAGCCTTGCCAATTTGAGCGATGCCGAAGGGTATCTTCTGCCGAGCGGCTTCGCGGACGTTATGGAAGTTCACGTAAATCCCTTGCGCGGTTTCCGGCCGCAGGTAAACCACGTGGGCCTCGTCTTCCACAGGCCCCATGAAGGTCTTAAACATCAGGTTAAACATGCGCGGTTCGGTCAGCTCGCCACCGCAATTGGGGCAAACCCCTTCGGTGTCCACTTGGTCGGCTCGAAAGCGCTGTTTGCAGGATTTACAATCCACCAGCGGATCGGTAAACCCTTCCACGTGGCCGGAGGCTTCCCAGACGCGCGGGTGCATGAGGATGCTGGCGTCCAGCCCCTCAATGTCGTCCCGCTCGTAAACCATGGCGGTCCACCACAATTCCTTAATATTTTTCTTAAGCTCCACGCCCAGGGGGCCGTAATCGTAGCAGCTGTTTAATCCCCCGTAAATTTCGCTGCTCTGAAACACAAATCCGCGCCGCTTGCTCAGCGACACCAGTTTATCCATAAGAGAAGGTGAAGATTTGGCCAATGCTGGTACTCCTTTTTGATTTGCTAAGCGCAAAATTTACATGCTACGCGAGCCATGTCAAAGACTTAATGTGGATGGGGAATTCGACATGAAAGCGCAAAAACTGGAGCAGGGCTCGAATAATATCCAGCTCGGTTGGGGAGATGGGATGGGTGGCTTCGTCCAACTGGGCCAGCGATTTACGGCTCACCGTTTCCAGATGTTGCCAGGCTTCCCGGTTGAGCCATTCCCCCTGAAAATTGCCGGGACGAAAGCAGGTTTGGCAAAGAAAAGCACCGTTTTGGTAAATCAAGTAAATGCGCTTTCCGCGAGGCGGTTGATGACACGCCCAGCATTGTTCTGGGTTCAGGGCAAAGCCCAGGGTTCGATTTAATTCCAGCAGGAAGTGAATCAAAAAATCCAGGAATTGCTGGCCGCCGGCCCGATCCAAGTGGGTGAACCACTGGATGGTGTAGTCGAAAAAGGCCGGGACTGGCTCGTGCTGGCGCAGAGCCTGGGCAATGAGCTCGGCAGCGGCAAAGGCTACCGCCGTTTTGTTCCAATTTTCTCGAATGTGCAAAAAGGGGTTGATTAAGCTAGCAGAAGTCAGTACTTGAAGGCTGCGTGTTTCCCGTACGGTAAACAATACTTCCACGTAATTGAGCGATTCCACCACGCCGGCAAATGGACTTTTGGGACGCAGGGCGCCTTTGGCCATCAGCTTCAGGTTGCCGCGCTGGCGGGTGAACAATTCTACAATTTTGCTGGACTCGCTCCAGCGCCGGGTGTGGAGCACCAGAGCCAGCGTCCGCACAGGCACACTCATGCCGTACCTCACAGAAAATAATGGAAGGCGACCGAGAGCAGAGAAAAATAAATAAGCAGGCCGATGACGTCGTTGAAGGTAGCCACAAACGGACCGGTAGCCAGTGCCGGGTCGATGTTGAACTTTTTGAACAGTAAGGGAATCAAGGCACCAAAGATGGAAGCGTTGAGGATAACAATAATTAGGGTGCCGGCCAGAATAGCTGCAAATCGGGGATCGCCCTGCCAGAGGGTAACCACCGAAAAAATGAGGGTGGCAATTACCACGGCGCTGATGAGCGCGACGCGAATCTCTCGCCACAGGCGTCGGCGGGTGTCTTTGAGGCTGATCTCCCCGGTGGCCAGACCGCGCACCACAATGATGGCCGATTGCTGTCCTGTACTGCCGCCCATGGCCATGACGATAGGGATAAAAAAGGCCGAGGCCACAATCTGATCGATGGTGGCGGAAAAGAAATCCAGAATGAACGCCGAGACAATTTCGCCGGCAAAGGAGAGGATGAGCCAGGGGAGTCTTCCGCGGGAGATGCGAAAGATGTTCTCCTCCATAATCTCTTCTTCGCCGGTCCCGGCAATGCGGGCCAGGTCTTCATCGGTTTCTTCTTCAATCACATCCAGAATGTCGTCGATGGTAATGCGTCCGATTAGACGCCCCCGTTCGTCCACCACCGGGGCAGACACCAGGTCGTATTTTTGAAACAGGCGGGCCACTTCCTCCTGGTCCATGTCACTTTTGATGGAGATCAGGTCCGAATTCATGATGTCCTTAATTCGGGTATTAGGGTCGGCCAGCAGCAGGTCGGTCAGCGAAACGGTACCGACAAGATGGCCGAATTGATCCACCACATAGCACTGGTAAAAACTGTCCACATTTTCCCGTTGTTTGCGCAGCTCTTCGATGGCCTCCTGAACAGTCTGGTCGGCCCGGATTGCCACATACTCCTTGGCCATGATGCCACCGGCGGTGTCCTCCGGGTAAAGCAGCAATTCCTGAATTTCTTCCGAGCTTTCCTTTTCCACCTCCTCCAGCACCTGGGCAGCCTGCTCGGTGGAGAGCTCGGAAACTACATCGGCGGCATCGTCGGAATCCATTTCGCTGACCAGACGGGCAATGGCGCGGTTATCCATTTGCCTGAGAATGCTTTCTTTCAGCGCATCGTCCAGCTCGGCGAGCACTTCGCCGGCTTTTTCGGCCGGCAAAACGGCAAACACTTTTCGGCGGGCGTCGCTGTCTAAATGTTCTAGCAGGTCAGCAATGTCGGCGGGATGTAAATCGGCCAGAATGTTGCGAATAAAGGTGTACTGGTTGTTCTCGACCAGTTCCCTGAGGTCGTCCAGGATCGCTTCGAAGTTAATCTGAGAGTGAATTCGCGCCATTCCCCTGATCCAGGTTCTTCAGTTGCTGGATTTGTTCCGTCAGGTCGAGCCATTGTTCCACCGACAGTTGTTCGGGACGTAACCTTAAATCTATGTTTAATTTACTGAGAAGCCTGGAAGGGAGCAACGGGGATAATGAATTTCGCAACATTTTCCGCCGGTGTTGGAAAGCCTGGTGGAGGACCCGATCCAGCAGGGTACGGTTCTGAATCCGGGCGGCCAGGGGCGAGGGAAAATTCAGGCGGACCACGGCGGATTGAACCTGTGGGGGAGGAAAGAATACCGCAGGAGGGACGGTAAACAGCAATTCTACCCGGGCAAAGAGCCGGCAATACACCGAAAGCAGCCCGTAGGTTTTGTTGCCCGGCGGTGCGACCATGCGCTGAGCCACTTCCTTTTGGACCATGAATACAGCTTGCTGAAACGGGGGATTTGCTTCAAACAGTTTAAACAGGATGGGGGAGGTGATATTGTAGGGTAGATTGCCGACCAGGGCCGCATTGGGCAGGCCGGCCTGGCGAACCAGTTCGGTAAAGGAGACCTCCAGCACATCCTGCACAAGCAGGCGAAAGTGGGACAGGTGGCCGAAGCGTTGCTCGAGCCGGTCGGCCAGGTCCCGGTCGATTTCGACGCCCACGTAGTGCTCGCAGGTGGCCAGCAGCCGCTCGGTCAGGATGCCTTCGCCGGGCCCGATTTCTACCACCAGTCTGGGTGAAGGTACGGTAACCGAACGAACGATTTTCCGGGCCAGGTTGGCATCGCGGAGAAAATGTTGCCCCCAGAATTTTTTGGGTCGGTGTCGCTCAGGTGTTTCCATTGACTGGGTCGTTAATCTTTAAATCGAGCCGGAGCCGTTCAACTCCCCTCGTGGTCCTGCAACACAGTTTCCGGTAAAGAGAACAAGCGGATGGCGTTTTCGGTGGTTCGGCGAGCCACCTCCGCCACCGGCAAGCGGTGGATCCGGGCAATGGCCTCGCCCACCAGCGGTAGGTAGGCCGGCTCGTTGCGCTGCTTGCGGTAGGGCACCGGAGCCATATAGGGTGCATCGGTTTCCAGCAGGAGCCGGTCCAGAGGCACAAATTTCACCACCTCCCGATTTCGAAAATCCGGATAGCTCACATTGCCTGTAAAAGAGATGTGCAGGCCCATGTCCAGGTAAAAGCGGGCATCTACCACCTGGCCGGAAAAACAATGCATCACGCCGTTCAATTGCTCGATTCCCTGTTCCTGAAAAAACCAGGTCATTTCCCGGTGGGCACGGCGATTGTGAATCACCACCGGCAGATCCAGCCGCTGGGCCAGGCGGAGCATGCGCCCGAACCAGTCGTACTGGGCCTGCCAGTGGGTGGTATCCCAGTAAAAATCCAGCCCGATCTCCCCAACCGCTACGATGGCGGGGTGATTTCGAATCAGGGTCTCCAGGGCCCGCTCATCTTCTGCTTTTGCCCGCGCGACCTCCGAGGGATGAATCCCGGCGGCAGCAAACAGGGCGGGAAAGCGCTCGGTCAGTTGCACGCAGGCTTGGCTGGAGGCCAGATCGGTACCCAGGGTAATCATGGCCTGCACCCCGGCACGGCGGGCACGGGCCACTACCTCGGCCAGATCGGCCCCAAAGGCCTCCAGCTGCAAATGACAGTGCGTGTCGATCCAGATTTGATTCATGAACCTTCCTGAAAAATCTATTCTATTTTAATGGGTCGGTGGCGATTCGGCAACCTGTTCTACACTCGCTGAATCCGCTGCTCCCCAGGCAGGGGCATGAAAAGATTGGCTCCCAGATTCGATGCACAAAAAAAGAGGTGGGAGTGACCCACCTCTTTCGATCCGACTGGGTGTTTCATACATCCTCTCAGTGGCCGGAGAAGAAAATCCAGGTGACCAGCAGAAATGTGGGTACCAGCAGGCCCAGCGAGTAGAGCATGTAGCCAAAAAAGCTGGGCATAGAAACTTTGAATTCCTCAGCAATGGATTTGACCATGAAGTTGGGGGCATTGCCAATGTAGGTCATAGCCCCAAAAAACACGGCGCCGGCCGAAATGGCTTCCAGGTAAATCTCCTGATGAGCAATCAGCATGTGGACGGCCTCCCGGGGTGGCACACCGGCAAAAAACTGTCCCAGCGCGGTGCTGAGAAACGTCAGATAGGTCGGGGCATTGTCCAGAAAACTGGACAGGGCACCAGTCATCCAGAAGTAGTGCCAGGGCTCTTTTACGGAGCGAATTACGGCGGCCAGGGCACCTGCCTCGCCGGCCCGCAGCATGGCCAGCGCAGGGATCATGGTCATAAAAATGCCAAAAAACAGGATGGCCACTTCCTGGATGGGAAACCAGCTGAAATCGTTGCCCTTGCGATACTTCCATGGGGTAAGCCACAGGGAGAGCAGACCCATAAGGATGAGCACAACGTCCCGCACCAGACCGCTGACCGGCATGTGCACACCCAGCACGTTGGTATGGCCCAGATGAACCACGCCGGAAAAGAGCACGCCGCCGATCACGCCCAGCAGCATGGGAATGTTGCGCAGGCCCTTAATCTCCATTTTAGCGGTGCGGGTGCGCACGGTTTTGTGGGTTCTGGCATTTTCGATTTCAACCTCTTCCACCAACTCAACTTCATCATCTTCATCGGGAAGAATGCGAATATGGTGCGCCTTGATTTTCAGTTTTTCATGCCAGCCCTCTTTGTGGTAAAAGTAATAATCTACCATGAAGAAAAGGGCGAGCAGGATGCCGCCGGCCACCAGAAGCGGTTTAATCAGCTTAAACGTCCAGAAAAAAGGGACCCCATTGAGGAAGCCCAGAAACAGTGGGGGGTCGCCGAGTGGAGTCAGCGATCCACCAATATTGGCCACCAGGAAGATGAAGAATACGACCAGATGCACTTTGGTTTTGCGGTTTTTGTTCATGCGTAACAGGGGCCGAATGAGCACCATAGCGGCGCCGGTGGTTCCAATCCAGGAAGCAAAAAAGGTGCCTAGCACCAGCAACAACAAGTTGGCTACCGGTGTACCCAGCGGCGCTCCCCGTACCAGAATACCACCGGCTACGGTAAACAGCGACCAAAGCAGAATAATGAACGGAATGTATTCTTCTAAATAAATTTCCAGAATGGAATGGACGGCCTGTCCTTTGTAGGCCAGCAAAAAGGGAATGGCCAATAGCAGCGCCCAGAACAAAGAGACTTTGCCAAAGTGGTGATGCCAGAATTTGGGAGCGACTAGTGGGAAGATGGCGATGGAGAGCAAGATGCCCACAAAGGGGATAACGCTCCAGGCAGGTAGTTCGCTACCGATGTCCTCATGGGCTTCGGTGCCGGCGGTTTCCGGTTGGGGAGAAGCCTGCTCTTGAATGGCCGTTTGGTCGGTCTGATGATGAGGGGGGCTGCCCTGGGGCCGAGCTTGAAGATTGTAGGCCAATATAAAAGCGGCAATAAACATTCCCCACAGCAAAAATCGGCGCATGTGTATTTCCTTTCCGTTATTTCTTCATGCTAAAAAATCGGTGGCAAATCTACGAAAATTAAACAATTTTTCAAAACCTACTGCCATTGTCCCCAACCATGCCACAGTATAAGATGCCAGGAAACAAATTTGCCGTTGAAAGAAAACCACTGGCTGGCCTATTTTGAGGGGCACCTGGTGTGTCAATCAGAGCCTGGTCCCGATCTTAAACCGAAGCCCTTAGCCGAGGAGGACGACGTGATGAATCGCTTGCTTCAAGTTTGCCTTTTGATGCTGAGCATGCTGTTTTCTTCGCTGTTTGCTCAATCCAAGACCCGTCCCATTGCGTTTGAAGACATGTTTGCCATGGGGCGGGTGGCCGATCCACACATTTCGCCGGACGGCCGATGGGTGGCCTTCGTGGTGACCACTTACGACATTGAGAAAAACCGGGGCAATTCGGATATTCATCTGGTTTCGGTGGATGGCAAAGAACACCGGCAATTGACTTACGCCCCGGGCGGGGATTTTCATCCCCGGTGGGCCCCGGAGGGTAACCGCCTGGCTTTCATTTCCACCCGGAACGGGTCCCCGCAAATTTATTTGCTCGATCTGGAGCACGGCGGCGAAGCCCGCCAGTTGACCCACCTGCCGACCGGGGTTAACAGCTTTGCCTGGTCCCCGGATGGGAAATTTGTGGCTGTTGAGACAGAAATGTACCCGGATGCTGCAACGCCGGAGGAGACCGCCCGGCGGGACAAGGAACGGGAGAAAAGCAAGGTAAAGGCCCGGCTGATCGATCATCTGCTTTACCGGCACTGGAATCGCTGGCGGGAGGGCAAATACAATCACGTGCTGGTGGTGCCGGTGGACGGTGGTACGGCGGTGGATGTGACGCCAGGTGCCTACGACACCCCGCCCATCTCGCTGGGCAGCGCTCACGATTACGTTTGGTCCCCAGATGGCCAGGAAATCTGTTTTGTGCGCAATGCCGACCCGATTGTGGCCGTCAGCACCAACAACGATCTGTGGGTAACCTCGCCCGGCGGAGGAGAAATCAAACAAATTACCACCAATCCGGCCAACGACAACGGCCCACGTTACTCGCCGGACGGTCGCTACATCGCCTTCATGGCTATGAAGCGGGCCGGCTTCGAGTCCGATCAGCAGGATTTAATGCTCTACGATCGGAAGACCGGGCAATTTAAAAATCTCACCGAAACGCTGGACCGATACGTTTCTGAGTTTGTCTGGGCCCCAGACGGCCGCTCCCTTTACTTCGTTGTGCCCCATCATGGCCGCTACCGGCTCTACCGTGTGCGGTTGGGCAAAAACCGACTGGAACTTTTGCTGGAAGGGCATTACCTCACTGCCCTGGATGTGGCACCTTCCGGCAAGTTTTTGATCCTGGCCCGCCAGGCGGTGAATCAACCCACCGAACTCTATCGGTTCGACCTGCGATCCCGAAAATTGAGGCAGATCACCCATATCAATAGCAAACGCCTGGCCGAACTGGCCATGAATCCTCTGGAGGATTACTGGTTTATCGGAGCCAACAACGATTCAGTCCACCTGCTGATGGTTCGCCCTCCTCATTTCGATCCCAACAAAAAATACCCCCTGCTGTGTCTAATTCACGGCGGTCCTCAAGGAGCCTGGGGCGACGACTTCCACTACCGGTGGAATGCAGAAATGTTTGCCTCGCCGGGCTATGTGGTCATTATGATCAACTTTCACGGCAGCCGGGGCTACGGCCAGGCCTTCTGCGATGCGGTCAGTCATAACTGGGGCGGCTGGCCTTATGAGGACATCATGAAGGGAACCCGCTGGGCCATCGATCATTTCGATTTTATCGACCCCCAGCGGGTGGGAGCCGCCGGTGCTTCCTATGGCGGCTTTATGATCAATTGGATTGAGGGTCACAACGATGAAGGGCTGTTCAAGGTGCTGGTCTGCCACGATGGCGTGTTCGAACAGGTCAGCATGTTTGGCAGCACCGAGGAACTGTGGTTTCCTATCTGGGAGTTCAACGGGCGGCCCTGGGATAAAGGCAGCCTCTACCAGAAATGGAATCCCGTCAATTACGTGAAGCATTTTAAAACTCCCATGCTCATCGTTCATGGCGAAAACGATTTTCGGGTACCTTACACACAGGGGCTGCAGGTTTTTACCGCCCTGCAGCTAATGGGAGTCGATTCCAAGTTACTCTACTTTCCTGATGAAGACCATTTTGTGACCCGACCTCAGAATGCGCGACTTTGGTGGGCTACGGTTCACAAATGGTTGGCCCGCTATTTAAATCCCTGAGAAAAATGAATTGCTGTGCTGGGTTGTGCCGGGGGTGACGCGGTTTCGCCACTTCCCGGCTTTTCCTTCAATGGCAGGCCCGCGGGGGTCTCTCTGATCAGAGCCGGGAACCTGAAAGAATGTTATTTAGCGGGATGTTTTTCAAGCGTTGCCGCTCAGGTAAGGATGAGGCCGGCAAAGGTTACCGTGTTCTGAGGATGGTAGGCCTGGCCGTAGTGAACCAGTTTCCCTTCGACCGGTCCCAGGGCCCTGAGCAGCACGTAGCAGGCTCCCAGGGCATCGATATGGCGCGCATTGCCGTCGCCCATCACGTCCCAGTAAAAAGCTTCTGCCTGCCCGCCCGCCAGCAATTCCAGCGTCTTCAAATCCCGGCGCCGAATCTCATGGGCATCGCCCTCGGTCACTTCCCGCTTGCCACCAAACATGGGTCCAACGTGGCTGAAGTCCACACTGGCCAGTAAGACCACCCGCTGTTTTGTCGATCTCAGGAAACTGCGCAAAGCTTCCACAAATCGATCAATTCGGGGATCGTCCAGAAAGACAAAATTGCTCAGAACGGCCACCATCCGGAAGGGCTGCTCCGGGTAAATGTAGCGGAGCAACAGGGCCGGGAATTCCACCGAATGTTCCCTCAGATGGGCCAGCTCGCCTTCAAAGATGTCCCAGTCCAGTTGCTCCTGAAACCAGGCCAGGGCATCGGCATCCACCGGGATCTCACCGAGTGGCGTGTGGTAGGCCTTGGAGGTAAAAATAAACGGATTGTCCGTGTAAAAATGGTGATTTACACCCAGCACTAGATACAGATCGGCCGGAGGAACCTTTCTCAGCAGGCCGTAGATGTGAGCATAGGTTGTTTTCCCCCGCTCCAGGTCGATGTGAGGCGCGACCACGCCTCTTGGTTGAACGGACGTCTTGGTGTTTTGCTCTTGGGGGGCCGCACGAAACAGATCATCCAGATACCTGCGCAGCGCCTCGGACTGCTCGGGATAGCCGTTTCCTGCCAGCAAGGACGGGCGGCAGGGCATTTCCCGATATTGCCGGACTTGCTGGTTCAGAAATTCTCTGAACCGCTGGTCTTCCAAAAACAGATTCTCCGAGAGCACCCGGATAAACTGCTCGATATCTGCCGACAAAACAATCTGCCCCAGCTGCCGGGAGAGCGCCACCTGAATGTCGCGAATGGTCTTGTTCCCATCCAGGTGCTGGAGTACAAGTAAAGCTCCGTCGCTCAAAAACAATGCCCCGTTTTCCCGCAGAGGGTCCTGCAACAAAAGTCCCTGTTGTCCATCATGGTGCCAGGGACGCATTTGAATATCGGCTCGTAATCTGGGTTTTTCCTCCATACTGCTAACCATCATCGGCTTGAGCGAAGTTTCGTTTGATGAATTTTTATTTTTGATTGTGGGATGGAAAAATATACGCTTTTAAGCTAAGCGGGTGTTCCCTAAGAAAAATATTTTTTACCTATGTGTTTTTTTCGGGCAAGAAAAGTTTTCAAGTCACTTTCTGCGTAGCCGAAGATAGGATTTTAGGTGGGAGGGCCGATAAGAGCAGAATTTTCTCTAAAATTTTTGGCCTTCGTGAACAGACCGAAAGGAATGCCGGTTTCGAGCATGCGAATTATGTCCCCTCTTCTTCTTGTGGTTCACAGGCCGCTGATGGCCGAGATCAGCTCTATTGTTGCTGAGGTCCAACCCGATTTGCCTTTCCATCAGGAAGAGAACCTGCAAGGCATAAAAAATACTCTGCTCGGGGTTCCCCGGGCAGTGGTCTTTTTTCGTTGGCCCCGCACCAGCTCCGACCAGCATGCCTGGCGCGAACTGGCCCGAGAATTCTTTCGCTCCGCCTTTTTTGTCGGCCTGTGCCGGGCTCCGCGGATACCCGCTTTGAAAGACTGGCCCGGCAATGTGCTTCTCATTCGCTCTTCCAGAGAATTGAAACACCTGCTGCAGTTTTCCCGCTGGGGTGCGAGTTTGGGAGAACCCTGGGCTTTTCGATCTCAACCTGGGGTGACCGACGAAGCCCCTGAGAGCCCAGCGGTACCACTCTACTTGCAATGGGGATACTTTCTGGCCGATGCACAAGGCTATCTGGTAAAACTTTCCCCAGGATTCCGGAAATGGCTGGAGACAAGTGCAGCTTCTTCTGCAGATCAGCGTCCCCTCTGGCAATTGTTGGGCTGGCCCCAGAGTCAGTGGAGCCAAGTGTGCCACGCAGTTTTGGAAAACGGAGAGTTGTTCAGTTGGGTGGGGGACTGGCATCCTGAGGCGGGAAATCGCTTTCAAATCCGACTTTACCTGGAACCCTGGCAAGCAAAAGATGGGCCTTCCAGGCTCCTGTGCGGTGCCCTGTTAAATGAGACGGCCCTGCTGGAAGTACAAAAAGCCCTTCTGGAAAGCGAGCAGCGCTATCGGGCACTGGTTGAACTTTCCCCTGATGCCGTAGGCGTTCACTGTCGTGGCCGCATCGTTTACATTAATGCCACCGGGGCCCGACTTCTGGGGGCAACGTCCCCTCAGGAGCTCATCGGCCAGCCCATCCTTCGTTTTATCCATCCAGATTGTCTGGAAACAGTGAAACAACGTTTGCGAACCCTGATGGAAGAACGCCATGGTGCGCCTCTGGTTGAACAAAAATTTGTTCGTCTGGATGGGCGAGTAATTGACGTGGAAGTTGCCGCCATGCCTATGGAATGGAAGGGCGAGCCAGCCGTCCAGTTGGTGGTGCGGGAGGTCGGCCAGCGGAAGCAGGTTGAGAACCAGTTGCGAAACCTGGCCGAACAGCGCAAGCGCCTCCTGGATATGTCCTACGCACTGTTGGGGACCCTGGAATTAAAGCAAATTCCACAGTTTGTCATCGAGTATTTACAAAGCCTGGTGCCTTTTCACCGTCTGGGCGTGTTTTTGTGGGATGAATCGAAAAGTACACTGAAACCTTACTACACGTTCATTTCCCCGGACTCCAGCTATCCCAAGCCGCCGCCGGTCGTACCCCGGCAGAGCTTGCTGGGCCGGGCAGCCCAAAGCGGCCAGGCCCTGCTGGTCAATCAAGCCCACACTAATCCCAAATCCTATTACCCCCATGGGGAACATTTCCCGATTGAACATCTAATGGGTTTGCCGTTAAAGGCGGGCAAAGAAGTGTTGGGGGTGATCGGCCTGCAGCGGGAAAAAGACCCGCCTTTTACCCGCGAAGAATTTGAGACCGCCCAGATTTTCGCCAATTTGCTCTCCCAAGGCTTGTCCAATTCCCGACTGTTTGCCGAAATTCGCCGCTCGGAAAAAAAATATCGTGCATTGTTTGAAGAATCAGGGGAGGGAATTTTCATCAGTACGCCCGAAGGGGAGATTATCGATATCAACCCTGCTGGGCTGGAGATTCTGGGCTTTCGCAGTCGGGAAGAACTGAAAAATGCAAACATTGCCGCTTATTATCTGGACCCTGTCCAGCGGTTGGAATTACTGCGGCGGCTGGAAAAAAAAGGCACGGTCCGGAATATGGAATTGAAACTCCGGCGACCGGACGGCAAACTGGTTATTGTTGAAGAAACGGCCACCGTGGTGCGGGATGAGCGGGGTAGGATCGTTGCCCTGCGTGGAATTTTTCGGGACGTTACTGAGCAAAAACAACTGGCTGAACAACTCCGCCAGGCCCA
>RFHE01000272.1 GCA_003696445.1 Calditrichota bacterium
ATTCACTAACCAGAGGAGGATGGGGCATGCCCGATCATGTGTACAAGACCATTGAACTGGTGGGATCCTCGCCCAATAGCATCGAGGAAGCGGTGCAAAATGCGTTGAAGCGTGCCGCAAAGACCATTCAACATCTGCGCTGGTTCCAGATTAGCGAAACCCGAGGACACATCGAAGATGGGAAAATCGGCCACTGGCAGGTGACGTTGAAGGTGGGATTTCGCCTGGAAGAGTAGGATGGCATTGGCCGGATTTCGGATGACCTCTCACAGTGTAAGCTAACACCGTGCTGGAAGCACCCGCGCTCAGGCATGCTCTTGCGGCCACCAGCGCCCCAGAACAAAGCCGGCAACGGAGCAGGCCAGTCCCCACAGGATGTAACCCAGGCCGGTTTCGGCGAGCCAGGCAGGTTGTGCGGAGGCGAGCCAGCCCCATTTCTCCAGGTAGTAAAAAAGAAGGGTGCCTACCAGCCCGAAAATCAACGATCCGTAGGCCTGCGCAGGCCTGACACCCGGACGGAAAGCGGCCATCACTGGCAAAAAGACGGTTGTGGTTAGCAATCCCGAGGAGAGGTAAAAAATATCCCAGAGGCTATTGGTAAACAGGGCGTAGATG
Organism: Calditrichota bacterium; assembly: GCA_003696445.1. Classification (GTDB taxonomy): domain Bacteria; phylum Calditrichota; class Calditrichia; order RBG-13-44-9; family J042; genus J042. The sequence continues at coordinate 616 of RFHE01000272.1, forward strand.
AAAGCCAGGGCTACAGCCAGCACGGAAGTCCCGCGGGCCAGGCGCTCGCGACGGCGGGCCGTCAGCCGTGCCCCGGCCAGCGGTTCCAGCACATCGTAAGCCAGGGACAGGGCCACCACATTGGCACAGGTGTCCACCGTGGACATGGCAGCGGCGGCCAGGCCGATGCCGAGGAGAATGCTGAGCCAGGGGGCGGCGAAATCGCTCATCAGCGCATTGAAGATCAGGGCCCCATCCTGAAGGCGGGCCGGAATTTCGCCCGCCACGGGGGGGTAGAGCAGCAGGGCACTGAGCCCGATGAGCAGCGGCATCAGGCCGACGAAAATCAGCGAGTTGGCGCCGGCCAGCAAAATGGCTTTGCGGGCCTGGCCGTCGTCGCGGGCGGCCTGCAGACGAATCCAGATGTCGGTTTCCACCAGCCAACCGGGCAGATAGGCCACCAGGGTTAGAACAATGAGGGCCCAGCCGGGCGAGAGCAGGGCCGGCCAGTGTGGGTTGGCGCGCGGCGCCAGCTGATTGGCCGACCAGAGCAGGCCCAGCCCCCCCCGAGCGGTTAACGCGTACAGGCCGATGCCGGCCATGATGCTGATAAAGCCGGCCACCAATGCAAACTGAATCTTGTCCGTGGAAACCACCGCCTGAAAGCCGCCGGTGAAGGAATACAGTGCCACCACCAGTGCAATCAAAAAAAGCGTTGCCGGCAGCGAAATGCCCAGAAAAGGAGCCAGGGTGATGCCAGCAGCATAGATTTCGGCTCCGCCCCACACGGTAAACACGAAAATGAGGGTTGGTGCCAACAACCGGCGAGCTCTGGGGCCGAAGCGTTTTTCCAGCAGTTCGGGCTGGGAGAACACCTTGAGCCGCCGAAAAAGGGGCACGAGCAGAAAAAAGCCCAGCATGGTGACCAGCCAGGGAATAATCAAGAGCCAGGCTCCGCCCACACCGTACCAGTAAAACAATTGCACCCCGTAAACACCGGACCAGCTGATGGACATCATGCTGGCCGAGATGGACAATCCAGCTGCCCAGCCGCTCAGGCGCCGCCCGGCGGACCAGAATTGATTACTGTCGAATCCACGGCTCCCGCTCCTTTCGCGGCGCCAGATCCGAAACCCCAGCCCGACCACCACCACGCTGTAAAGCAAAAAAGCCGTCCAGTAAATCCAGTGCATGTTCAGCTTCCGTCCCTTTTGGCGCGTTCAACATTGCCCGGGGGTCCAGGCGTTAGGTGCTGGAACGAGGAAATATGATAGAGAAGGAGAATTTTTTTAAGGGGGAAATTTTTTTGCCCCGGGAACCTGTTTAAATTTTGTATATTTAAATTTTTGAATTCACTGATGCGGTAAAATCATGGCAGACATTATCAAGATCACCAAAGCCCTTTCTGACGAACATCGGTTTAATATCGTCAAAACGCTGCTCGAGCAGGGGGAAATCAGTTGTTCCCGGCTTACCGAACTGTTCCCTCTGGCTCAACCCACCATTTCTTACCATTTACGCGTACTGCAGGAAAGCGGTCTGATTCAGGTTCGCAAAGAGGGCCAGTGGTCTTACTTTTCGGTTAATCGGCAGGCCCTGGAAAAATTTTTGAATGCTCTGCAGAAGGAGTTCTCCAATACCAACTAAATACAGCCATTTGCAGATTAAACCAACGGAGGAGGAAGCGCAATGGAGTGGATCGTATTGCTCGGTCGTTTTCTCTATTCGTTGATTTTCATTCTGTCCGGCATTGGACACCTGACGCAGATGGAGATGATGACCCAATATGCCCAGGCTAAGGGCTTGCCTGCTGCCCGAGCGATGGTGGTGTTAACTGGTGTGGTGATCTTGCTCGGTGGTCTGGGGATTCTGCTGGGCATTTACGTGAAACTGGCCGCCCTGGTTTTGTTTGTTTTTCTGCTGGTGGCGGCATTTACCATGCATGCCTTCTGGAAGGAAAGCGATGCCATGGCCAAAGCCACCGAGCAGGCTATGTTCATGAAGAATCTGGCCCTTGCCGGTGCTGCCCTGTTGATTTTCTATTTCGGCAGCGGGCCCTTCAGTCTGGGCGGTTAATCTTGTTGCTGATGCTCCAAAGCGTACCGGCTGTTCCGTCACCCCAAGTCCACCGGCGGGCGGCCGGGATTGCTTTTAACAAATTTTTTCATTTCGCCCCCTTGATTTTTATTTGCCTTTTGATATATTCCCCTGTGTAATCAATGATCCGATAAAAATACCGCTCCATAGATTCAGGTCTTTGAAACAAAGTGTGACCTCCCGTTCGTTGAACCGCTCATAAGTTGTGCTTATGGATTTTCCTGTGCCATAGAATGTACCTATTTGCAGAGGCGAAGTGGGTTGGGAGGTTTATGATTGTTGTTCTAGATAATTTTGGTAACACCGTTGCGGCGGGATGTACATAGGACGAAAATGTTTCAAATCAGATAAACGTTCATTTAACTCAAAGGAGTCAGGCCATGTTTAAACACTGCCTGCGGTGTGTATTCATGTTGGTCTTTGTATTTGGGGCGGGCAAGGGCGTTTTTGCCCAGGACAAAGCCGCCAAACCGGACAGAGAGCCTGAACCGGTTGAAATTAAGGTTGAAGCTCAAAAGCCGGCGGTAAAGGTGGATCGGAAATTCACCCGTTACGAATTGGCCAAAATGAAACAGATTCGCCAGGCCAGGCATCGTGCGGTGAAAGCCAGCACCCGGGCCGGGCAGGGCGCCGTTCCTGCGGTTAAAGCGAACCGACCGGCCGGGATCCGCGCACAGGCCGGCTCCGCCCGATTGAGCAAACAGCTGTATCAAAAACGAGCCGCCCGCGTGAATGAGAAAAGCATGCGCATTTTAAAAGAACGTTCCGAAATCCTTAAAGCTCAGAAAGCTGACAAGCAACAGGATTGAGCGAGGCATGGATGAACAATCAGGGAAGGTCGGGCATTTGAAAAAGACGATTTGGAGGTAATTATGTACAGGGTTCTTTTGGCTATTCTGCTAACCTTTAGTTTGTTAGCTTTCCCGCTTTTTTCTCAAACGTTTGTTCATTTCGAGGATTTTGAAAATTATACCGGTAATCCTTCCACTATCGGCTGGTTTGGGGCCAATAATCAGGACTTTGGTGTGTTTACACCCTCAACAACCTCTGATGGAAGCTGGACTTCTGATGACTTCGGAAATGACCCCACTATATCCGGTAAATCAGCCCGTTTCAATTTCTGGGGTACGTTTTCTTCTGATACGGACTGGTTGATTTCCCCGATGATTGGCATAAGTACTCTAAGCAATCCTATTCTTGTATTCGATATTGCGGTTACCCCGTTCTCAGGTACCAGTCCAGATTCAATCCCTGTAGGAGACACTTTATTTGTTGTTGTTTCTACTGACGATAGCACGTGGGACCGGACAAATATCATTGCCACCTATACACACGATGATTTCTTTCCGCCCACAGGAACTCAGATTGTCCTTCCCCTCACGGCTTATGCTGGATTCGATAGCTTGAGTATTGCTTTTGTTGCCCAGGATCCGGCTGGACCTGGTGATATCAATGTTTACATCGACAATTTTGGTGTCGGCGAGTTCGCCAATGTGGACATGGCAGTCACTTCCTTCGTTAATTTGCCTGGTGCCGTACTTCAAGGCAGCACAGTGAATTTTGGGGTGGAAGTTTCCAATGTGGGATTGGACACTGTGTTTGCCGATACATTGGATTTGTTTTATGATGGTGCTTTGGTTAACAGCGTCGGTTTTGGTCCCATCGCACCAGGAACAAACGATACCCTCAATGTCTCGTTTGCTGCAACCGCTTCCCAGGTGGAGGTATTTAAAGAAGTTAAAGCGAACCTTCGGTTGATTGCCGGAGATGCAGATCCAAGCAACGACACTTTGACGGCCCACATTAATGTAACCTCTACCATTCCCTTGCCTTTTGTCGAACAATGGGATAGCACAATGTTTAATAGTGAGGTGTGGGTGGAGGTTTCTGGGAGTGCGGAAATTATCGACTCTACGGGAGTGGCCACTGGAACGTTCCCACACCCTGTGCCTTCGGACCCGTTTTTCCTTGACATGAAGGGGGGCAATAGCATTGTAGCTTCAGGCTTTTTCGATCTGTCGGGAATGTCCAGCGTTGTGCTCCAGATGTTCGAATCCGAACACGACCTGGAAATTGGTGAGAGTGTCTTTCTAGAATATTTGGCTTCCGACGGAACCTGGAAGCTGCTTCATGAATTCGCTGGCACCAACCAGGGCTTCGGCAATTATTTGCCCTTCTCTCAGCAAACTTTTTCTTTACCGGCCGATGCTTATCACAGCGAATTCCGTTTCCGATGGCGAACCTCCAGTTCGATGTCTAATTTCGATGAATGGTTCTTTGATGACATTGAATTGAAGGTTCTTGTTGTTCACGATTTGGCCGTGGTGTCGGCTAGCACCGATGCCTGCCAGGCCCTGAACCAACCCAACATGGTTACCGCCATCGTCAGCAACCTGGGCAATCAGGTGGAAACCGACGTGCCTGTGGAGCTGTTTGAAAACGGATCCATGGTGGGGCAGGTTCTGGTTACGTTGAATCCTGGTGAGTCCGACACCCTGGACATTCCCTACACGCCCAGTGTGCTCGGTCCGGTGACCCTGGATGTGGTGGCCATGGCACCGGGTGATGCTAACCCGGGCAACGATTCCAGTTCGGTGTCCATCCAGGTATTCCCTCAGGGTTCAACCTTCAGTACCTTGTTTCTGACCAGTGGTCTGGTCAACAAGCCGATCAGCGATGCTTTTGTTACCGAGGATACCCTCACGGTAACCGATGATGTGCTCATCTGTGACATGGAAGTTATTATCGATTCACTGACCCACACCTTCGATGCCGACCTGGACATCTACTTGATTGGACCCAATGGAGATACGCTCGAACTGTCCACCGACAATGGTGGCAGCGGCGATAATTACATCGGAACCATTTTCGACGATCAGGCGCCGATTCCCATCACGGCGGGGGCTCCGCCCTTTACCGGTGCGTTCCAGCCGGAAGGGTTCCCGCCTGGATTTGGCATGTGGACCAACACCAGTGCCATGGGCGACTGGATTCTGCACATCGAAGACGACTTTTCCGGCGATGACGGCACGCTGCATCAATGGAGCATCATGATTACAGCAGTTCAGCTGCCCACACCGCCGCCGCTGGTCAAGTTTGAGGAAACCTTCAACGATACTACCCCGCCGCCCGGCTGGATTGTGGTGGACAACGATGGCAGCGGCGATAGCTGGGATTTTGTCCAGGGCCTGGATTTTGGCGGTGGTCAGGTGGTCAATCCCCAGGCCGGCCAAAGCTTCTGGTGGGGAGCTTTTGGTGACGCCAATGCCTCCGGCCTGATCGATGAATGGCTGATTTCCCCGCAGATTCAGGGCATTGAAGAGGGCGATGTGCTCAGCTTCTACGCCGGTGCTGTCGGCGGCAATTTCCCCGATTCGCTGAAGGTGTGGGTCTCGACCACCGACACCTCCCTGAGCAGCTTTACCGAAATCGCCTATTTTGAGGTGCCCGGTCCTATCGGTTCCTGGACCAAATTCGAGTTCGACCTGACACCGTTTGCCGGCAACGATATCTACGTGGCGGTCAATTACTACATTGTGGACGGCGGCCCGTTTGGCAATAATTCGGATAATGTGTGGGTGGACCATTTCATGGTGCGCCGCGGAACCATTCGGGAGTTCTTCGCCTCCCTGGATGGCTACCAGGCGGTGCCTCAAACCGGGAGTCCCGGTTACGGCTCCGGATATTTTGTGCTCAGTCAGGATTCCAGCGAGCTGTATTACCAGATTGTGGTCAGTAATCTGGTGGGCAATCTGACCGCTGCCCACTTCCACAACGGTGCCATGGGGCTCACCGGCCCGGTGGTCAAGCCGATTACCTTCGTTGGGGATACCGCCCAGGGCGTGTGGAGCAGCCTGGATCCCGACTATCCGCTAACACCGGCTCTGCTTCAGGAATTGCTCAATGGAAATATCTACGTCAACGTGCTTACGGACAGCTTCCCGGCCGGGGAAATCCGCGGTCAGGTGCTGGACACCATGCTGATGATACCCAATGCGCCCCAGAACCTGAATGCTCAGGCAGCCACCTCCAATGTGGATTTGTGGTGGGATCCGCCCTTGCCAACTGGCGTAAGCGAGATCAAATACGATCAGGATCCCGATCAAGGGGTTGGCTTCAGTGCTACCGGAGAACTGGCAGTCCGGTTCACCCCCACCAAATATCCGGCTCGGCTGCTGGCTATTCGGGCCTACTGGGTGGACATCGGCGGTGCCCTGGACAATGTGGAATATTCCGTCTGGGATGATCCCAATGGCCTGGACCAGGGACCGGTCAATCAGATCCTGGCCAACACGCCTTACACGGTGCCGGCTCGCAATGCGTTTTCGGATATCATTATCTCCGATCAAAACCTGAGCATTGCCTCCGGCGATTTTTACTACTCGCTGATTCAGCCGGATACCATCAACTACGGTCTGGGCTGGGATACCGACGGACCGGACGCCGGCCGGAGCTGGGCAAGCTTCGACGGAGGGGCTACCTGGACAAAGTTGAGTGATTTGGGCTTCCCATTTAATGTGGTGATTCGGGCTCTGGTGCTGGAAGGCACTGGAAGCGAAGCGCGAATCGTGGAACTGGAACCGGCTGAGATGGGTGGAAGGGCCAGAAAACCGGCCGACATCAAAGCACTCCACCAGCGCTTTGGTCATTTGCTGGATATTCGTTCCCCACAATCGTTCAAGCCCACCAACCCAGAATTGCATACCCTTATGCAGTTCACCGAGGGCCTGCTGGGCTTTAATATCTATCGCTCGACGGACAATGTGAATTTCAATCTACTCACGTCGGTGGATGCGGCCACGCTGGCCTACTCGGATGGGTCGGTGAACCCGGGAACCACCTACTACTACTACGTCACCGCGGATTATGACTTTGGTGAGAGCAATCCATCGAATACGGTGACGGCAACCCCCGGATTCACCCCCGAGCCCCTCATGAACCTGGTGCATACGCCTGGGGATCTAAATGTGGCCATCTTTAACGATGGGTCCATCGGGGCGGACAACCAGAACTTTACCGGTCCGGGTGTAACCTGGAAAGGGCAGAACGGCATCTTTGTCGGTGGCCCGATTTTCGGAACCGCGGCCGTGGGCAGCGTCAACGGCCTGATCGGGAGCTTCAATATCTTTGGCGACCTGGTCAATCTGGGTAGCAACTTTGCCGGTGGATTTACCAGCGAGCCTAATTTCGATCAGGTTACTCAGGCCATCCTGGACGATTCCGGGGCCCCCGTTCCCTATGGCGTACGCATCATTCAGAAGTCCTACAGCAATACCGGCGAAAACTTCGTCATCATTCGCTACGGGTTCATCAACACTACCACCCAGCCGCTGACTGACTTCTACGCCGGTGCCTTTGTGGACTGGGATGTGGATGCCAGCACCTTTGGTTCCAACCTGGGTGGTTACGATGTAGCCAGAAACCTGGTGTACACGTTCGATACCAGTGGGACGCCCTACTTCTACGGCATTGCCGTTCTGGATGGTCTGGCCGGTTATCGCTCGACCACGGAGACACCTTCGCCAACGGTTCGGCAGGGATCCTTCCAGTTTATTTCCACACCCGATCCCAGCACGCCGACCAATGCGGGCGATTATCGGAACTGGCAGGGTACCGGTCCCATTACCATTAATCCCGGGGACACGGCCTGGGTGACCATTGCTGTGGTAGCCGGTGACGATCTGCCGGGCATTCAGGCCAACGCGGATTCGGCCTGTACCAAATCCGCCATGGTCGGGTTTACCAATTGTCAGCCGGTCGGCATCGAACCGTTGACCCAGGCCATACCGGATGCCTTTGCCCTGTATGCCAATTATCCCAATCCATTCAATCCGACGACCACCATCCGCTACGACCTGAAGGAAAGCGTGGATGTGAAGCTGGAAATCTACAACGTGCTTGGCGAAAAGGTCCGCACGCTGGTGAACGCTCGCGAAGCGGCTGGCCGGAAGTCGGTGGTGTGGGATGGTCGCAACGATCGGGGGCAGGTGGTTTCCTCCGGTATCTACATCTACCGCCTGCAAGCCGGCGACTTCGTCCAGAGCCGTAAGATGATGCTGCTGAAATAAACCACAGTTGCATTCCCGATCTGCAAGCTTCAAGCCGGGCAGCCGATGGGTTGCCCGGCTTTTTTAATGGGAGGAAATACGGTGGAGCACGCTATGGCTTAGTGAAAATTGGCCCACCACCGGCATGAGAAAGTGCAACCCTCCGGCCCCAGGACTGCCCACCAGGTGTTTGACAACCCATGAAAAAACTGATCCTGGTGGGCGAGTACTGCCTGAAGGAGGGCAAAACCTTTTTGATTCATTTAACGTAAACAGCTATATTCTCACGGAAAACCATGGAGGCTTTTCCCCGCATGTTGAACCGTTCCCGTTCCTGGCTGTGGGTATTACTGCTTCTATTTTGCTGGGTTCAACTGGTATTTTCTCAACCTGGGAAGCTGGAGAAACAGGACTTTCTGGCTGCCCGCGGGCTGTTTGAAGACGGCCATTATGAGCTGGCCATCCGGGAATTTCGCTCCTTTCTGGACCGCTACCCGGCCAGTGAACTGGCGCCCGATGCCCACTTTTTGCTGGCCGAGTCTTATTTTTTTCTGGGCGATTATGACACCGCCCTGCAATTTTACAGGCAGCACATCCAGCGCTTTCCTCAATCCACCTACCAGGAAGAAGCTGTTTTTCGGCAGGGATTGTGCCTGTTTCGGCTGGCCCGGTACAGCAGCGCCATCGAAACCTTCCAGACCTTTCTCAGCCGCTACCCAGCGCACAATTTTGCCGCCGAAGCCGCCTACTGGCTTGGGGAAAGCTATTACAAGCTGGAGCAATTGGACAAAGCCGAGCAGGCCTACCGGCAGTGCCTGGAGGCCTATCCCGATGCGGACATTAAACCTTACGCCATCTATTCTCTGGGTTGGATTTACCACGAACAGCAGCGAGATCTGGAGGCCCTGCGCAGCTTCGACGAGTTGATTAAAAATTTTCCCCAGAACGAGTTGACCGTAGAGGCCTATTTTATTGAAGGCAATATTTATTACAAAATGGGCGAATACGACAGGGCCATCGAGGTGGCTTACCAGGGCCTGCGTGCCGACCGGGAGAACAAGTTTACCGCGCAGGCCTATTATCTGCTGGGCGAAGCACTGCAGGCTCGCGGCGATGCCGGCCAGGCCCGGGAAATGTACAGGAAGTTAATGCAGCAGTTCCCGGAGCATTCCCTTTACTGGGATGCCCAGTTTGCCCTGGGGTGGAGCTATTTTGTGGAAAAGAATTACCGGCTGGCTTTTCAGGAGTTCCAGAAGATTACCCTCAAGCTGAGCGAAGGCCCGCTGTTCGAGAAGGCGCTGTTTTACAGCGGCCTGTGCAAGAAGAATCTGGGCGAGCGCGAGGTGGCCGAACGCCTGTTGAATCAGCTCTATCTGACCTTCCCCTCCAGTGCGCTGGCCGACGATGCCCTCTACGAGCTGGCCGGTCTGTACTTCAGTGAAAATCAGTACCAGGATGCGCTGCGTTATCTGGAACGCCTGATCGAAAACTACTCGGGAGGCGATCTGTACCCCTATGCACTGAAAATGAAAGCGGATGCGCTCATCGGGTTGGATCGCTACCAAGAAGCCCTGGAAACGCTGGTGCTTCTTTCCGAACCGCCGGAAGACCTGAGGGAGGAGGTCGAATTCAAAAAAGGTTGGTGTGCTTTTCAGGTGGGTAATTGGGAGGACGCCGAAACCTACCTTTCCGCGTATCTGGATCTGGCGGAAAACCGGAAATTCCGTGCCGAGGCCACCTACTGGCTGGCCGAAACCGCTTACCAGCAGGGCCACTATCAGCAGGCGGTGGAACTGTACCAGCAGTTTCTGAAGACCTACCCCGGCCATCAATACGAACCGGATGCCCGATACGGGCTGGCCTGGAGCTATTTTCAACTGAAGCAATTCAACCAAGCCATCCAGGAGTTTCAGGCGCTGCGAACCCTGGCCGGGGACTCACCCTACGCCGCCGACGCCCTGGTGCGCATTGCCGATGCCTATTTTGCCCGAAAGGATTATGCCGGCGCGCTGGCCCATTACCGGCAATATGTCCGCCAGTTTCCCGGCGGCAGGGAACTGGAATGGGCCCGGTTTCAGATCGGGGTGTGCTATTTTAAGCAGGAACAATATCCCCAGGCTCGGCAGGCTCTGGCCAGCCTGCTGGAGGACGGCAGGAACGGCAAGTACCATGAAAACGCCCAGTACCTGATTGCTCGCAGTTTTTTTAGTCAGAACCGGTTTGAAGAAGCGGTTCGGGCTTATCAGCAGTTTACTCAGCGCTTTCCGGAAAGCGGCCTGTTACCCCGGGTCTATTATGAGATCGGCGATGCCTTTTACAATGCGCATCGGTACAAACAGGCCATGGACTGGTACCGGC
>RFHE01000273.1 GCA_003696445.1 Calditrichota bacterium
GGGCGCGGGGAGTTCATCGCTGGCCATCGCCCTCATGCCCTACCGCCTGTGGTTCCGTGCCGCTGGCCTGCTGGCTCTGGCCATTGCCTGGGTGCTCATTTACCGCCGCCGGCAGAACCACCCGCTGAATCGCCTCAGCTTTGCCCTGGCTGTAGCCCTTGTCATCGGGCAGTGGGTATTCTGGGGGTGAGGGGGCTCTTTGTGAAGTGGCTCACAGTGATTTTATAAGGCGCCGCTAGTTTCAATTTCACAGATACAGATTGGCCGGGTACAACTAGTAACATTTTCCCAAGGTTATCCAACCGAAGGCTTTTTCTAAGACAGCCAAGACCAGATAAAGGATGACCTACACGGTAGCCTGGAGTACCCAACTTTACGTGTTTAAAGTTTGCAATGCGGTATGAAGAGGGGTACAAGGTAAGGCAACTTTAGTTCTCATCTGTTTCACATAAGGATTCTAACTTACTAATCCAGTTATTAAAATGACGGCATTTACTACGAATTTCCTCCAACCCAATATTTTGTACAATGCGCGGGCCGTGTAAACTTTTTTGGTAATCTGGAAAAAATCTCGAAATACGTGCAGATGGGTGTGTATCTCTGCCTTCATTTATTTCTTCAGGTGTGGAACCTTGAATTTCGACCAATAAATTACTTATGTTATTCCGATATTGAGGTAAAACTATACTAAGTTTATCCGGCTGCACAAAGATTAGGCTCTCGAATTCATGCAAAATAAGAAATGGTAAAAACCGATTGTGGTTTATATCCTTTGCAAAAGCTTTTTCCAAATGAGCAACTTTGTCATATGGATTATTAGAGGGCAAGTTATTTTTACCGGGGAAATCTTCAGGAAGACCATAGAAATCTAACATGGTTGTAACTCTTACCGCACTAGTATCTCCAAGTAAATTTAAAATATCCTTTTTGACTTTTGCATATGAAACAATGCCCCCCTTAAAAGTCTGACCTGCTATAGTTCGCTTAGTTCTGGCTAATGTTGGAATTAAAATAATTTTACATTTTTGCCAAAAATACGGGGCAAGTAAATCACGAACAAAAGTTTCTTCAGTTTGGCCTTCCACATAAATTAATATTTTTGTCATGGTCTTGGTCTTCCCCCAAGTAGATTTTTCTCCCATAAATCTCCTAAACCATAGTCTTCCAACCACGAAACTATTTCTTTTTCAGACAAACGGCGTAAAATCGTCTCTCCTTCGACTCGGTCTACCACCAAGATATCTTCAAATGAGAATTGATTTACAAGAGTTACTGACTGGGTTGAAAGAATAACTTGGGTATGTTTAGCAACACTACGAATCATATCTGCTAAAAGAACGATAGCATAAGGGTGAAGTCCGAGTTCAGGCTCATCTAAAACTATAGTTGCAGGCAACTTTTCTAAAGGTTGCAAAAAAAGGGTTGTTAAACAAATGAAACGCAGGGTGCCATCAGAAAGTGATTGAGGCCCAAAAAGCATATCAGAACCTCTTTCTTTCCATTCCAATCGTATTTTATCAGGATTGAATGGTGAAGGGCGCAATACGAAATCGCCAAAAAAAGGAGCCGCCAAACGGATTGTATCAACAATATTTTGATAATATTCTGGCTGTGTTTCCTGTAATAAGTAAAGATATGCTGCAAGATTAGAGGCATCCGGCCTAAGAAAAATATTATCATTAATATCACTGGTTTGCCTAACTTTTGCTGACTCACTTGTATCATGGAAATGATATAATTGCCAAGATTGGAGTGCTTTTAACACGTAATATGCTACTCTTCCGCGCTTGTGTTTCCAATCTGGCAAAATTGTTTCATTGTGAACATGGTCTGAGACTTCGCTAATAAATGGTCTTTTGTATCGTTTTCTATCATGAAAATAAATTATTTCAAAATCAAACAACAGCAAATCTTCTGCAGACGGTATCAGAACACATTTATAACCATTAGCTAATTTTTTGTTTTTTTGAAACCATAGTTCTATAGTAATTCTGTCTGTTGTTTTACTTCCATAGTAGAGCATCTGATCAGCTCCACCTGATTGTGCTACATATTTTTGCATACCTCTGTTGACAACTCTGTTCATAAATTTAAAAAGGCTAATAAAATTGGATTTTCCTGATCCGTTTGCACCAATAAGAATATTTATTGGGCGAAGAGAAATATCAGCGTCTCGGATGGACTTATAACCCTTGAGTATTATACGTTCCAACATAAATTGTGTACGCATCGCTTTTCCCTACTATTGCAAGTTGTTTTGTTAAGGCTTAAAAACTAATAAATTAATAAAATAAGCAACAAGGTCTTTAATCGCGTCAAAAATATTTTTACTTCTATATAAACGCGATATTAGAGCGCCAATGACTTTTAAGTTTTCTTTGTTAATGCAATATGAAGAGGTCATAATCCGCTTTGCTCCGAAGTCTTCTCAAACGATTCAATTCTAAGCCAATCTGTTGGCGTGATTTTCGGGTACTTTTCCGGTAGTGTTGCTCAACGTTTTTGTGGTCTTCTGCCTTTTTAGTTAATGTAAGGCCTTCGAGAACGGCTACCTCACGAGCCAAGCCAAACGCCTCATAATAGGCCCGGCTGATTGCCGATCGCTGACAGGCTTCGGTCTCTGCAAAGGTTGCGCTTTCCTGGTTTAGCCTTTCAGCCAACTCAATGTAGTGCTCCCATTGGAAACTCATCGAAACGTTACATCCACATTAAAAAGTCCATTGGTGATTTCTTCTCGATCCAGCAGCCAATTCTGGTCAAATTCCTGCAGTTTCTGCAATGCCGTATTCGGATCAAGATCGACTTTTACAAGCGCAAATAACTCTGTTGTATCTGTTTCAGGGTCTCTTACCAGTTCCAGTTCCAGGGACGCATCCGCTCCAAATTCATTCCGTAAAGCCTCTACCGCTTCGATCACCACCTCCACAAAACCCGGATGGTCATATAAAAATTGAAATACGTCTCCCGGCTGTTTTATCTCATAAAATTGTTGCAAGGTGCTGATTCGTTCAACTTGCGATGCTGTCGAAATATGCCACGTACCGGTATCTGGTTCAATGAATGCGGCATTACCAGAGACAGAAATTAAATTTATATTTGTCCTATCCGTAGTTAGAGGCGCTGCCAGTGTCATGGTTTCTCCTCCTCAAATTGTTTGCGCAATTCCTCGGTTATGGTCCCTTCAAAAGCAAACAGGATGTTTGAATGGGCTTTCTCCACCCAATTCATTGCCTGTGTTTTTTTATACTATCCGGCTGGATTAAAAAGTAGTCAAGGTCTAATATAATTGAAACGGTGTTTTCTTTTGTTGGTTGGGCATTGCTAAGACGTAGTTGAAGCCCGTCCCGTTGTTTTTCCTGCAGGAAAAGCAGCTGAAGGGTAAAGGCTCTATATTGCTGCGGTAATTCAGACCCCACGTGTGGATACACATTAAGGAACTTCTGTAGTTCAACTTCTGAAGAATTGAAGTCAATTTTAATGACGTAACGAAGCCCAATCCGCAGGATAGGAGGATCGGGAACAACCTCCAGATATGACTTATAGGCTTTTTTGATCAAGGGCTTAAATCCTTCCCAGTGGGGATAGGGGGCCAGATGATGAACTGAAATGCGGCGCGGCTGCAATTGCACAAAGGCCCGTTCATCTTCTCTTAAGAATTGAGTGCCTTCTTCCATTTGGGGCTGGAATAATATGCCTTTCTGTTCAACTTGCACCTGCATACCTACATTGCGTAATGCACGGCGTTTTGGGAAATCCTGGTTCAAACGCTCATAAATGAGGCCCGGGATTGTAGCATCCCATGGGCTGGAGGGTTTGAATCGGAATTCGCATACCACTTCCACAATCGGCGGTTTTCGGTATTTTCGTTCTCTCATGGACGGCTTTCTCTTTTTTGGCTTTTGTGATGACCTCTACTCCCCCTTCAACTCCTTCAAACTCTGCTGAATGTCCGCCAACTCCTCCTTGCTCAGCCCCCACAGCCGGGCCGCGGTGTGCTCGATGCTTTTCTTTTCTTTTAATCATATCTTTTTTAAATCTGTCTCAATGTGACGTGCACGTATTAAAGATTTTTGGGTTTCCTTTTCTAATGCAGTGATAGAATCCGCATAATCTGCTTTATTCCGAATGCGCCTTAAACGATTTAGCTCTATTCCTATTTGTCTACGCGATTTTCGGGAACTTCTTCGGAAATGCTTCTCTACGTTTTTGTGGTCTTCTGCTTTGTAAGTTAATGTGAGACCTTCCTTTACTGCTACTTCACGGGCCAAGCCAAAGGCTCCATAATAGGCCCGGCTGATTGCTGAGCGTTGACAGGCTTCTGTTTCCGCAAAGGTGGTACTTTCCTGATGCAGTCTTTCAGCAAGCTCAATGTAGTTTTTCCATTGGAAGCTCATCGAAACTGAACATCAATATTAAAAAGCCCGTGGGTAATTTCTTCTCGGTCCAGGAGCCAATTTTGATCGAATTCTTCCAATTTTTGCAGAGCGACTTCAGGCTCCAGATCAACTTCTACCAGGGCAAATAATTCTGTTTCATCTGTTTCCGGATCGGTTACCAATTCCAGTTCCAGAGATACATCCGGACCAAATACGTTGCGTAATGCATATATTGCCTCAAAAACAATTTCAACGAGACCAGGATGATTATATAAAAATTTAAACACCTCTCCTGGTTTTTTTATCTCATAAAATTGTGGCAAGAGGCTAATACGTTCAACTTGAGAAGCGGTTTTAGTTTGCCAATCACTTACTTCTTGCCCAGACCATAATCGGTCACCCGAAACTGATATAAAATTTATATTTGTCCTTTTCGCTGTTATAGGCATGGCAAATGTCATTATTTTTCCTCCTCAAATTGTTGGCGTAATTGCTCGGTAATAGCGCCTTCAAACGCAGCCAATATATTTTTATGGGCATTCTCTACCCATTCCAAGCCCTGTTCAAAATTTATATTTTCTGACTGGACCAGAAAGTAATCCAGATCTAAAAGAATTGAAACGGCATTTTCTCTCTCCGGTGGTGCATTACTCAAGCGCATTTGAAGGCCGTCTCTCCCTTTTGCATGAGGAAATAATAATTGAAGATTGAATGCGGTGTATTGTTGCGGTAATTCTCTACCCACATAGGGATAAAAATTAAAAAAAGTTGGCAAATCGACTTCAGTTGTATTGAAGTCGATTTTGTTGATGTAGCGAAGTCCAATCCGCTGTATAGCAGGATCGGGAACAACCTCCAGATATGCTTTATACGCTTTTTCGATCAAGGGCTTAAACCCTTCCCAGTGGGGATAGGGCGCCAGATGATGAACGGAAATGCGGCGAGGCTGCAATTGCACAAAGGCCCATTCATCTTCTCGCAAGAATTGAGTGCCTTCTTCCATTTGAGGCTGAAACAGTACGCCTTTCTGTTCGACCTGCACATGCATACCTACATTGCGCAATGCCCGGCGTTTGGGGAATTCCTTCTTTAACTGCTCATAGATGAGACCCGGCATTGTGGCATCCCAAGGGGTGGAGGGTTTGAATCGGAATTCGCACACTACTTCCACAATCGGCGGTTTTCGGTATTTTCGTTCTCTCATGGGTGGCTTGCTAGTTTTTGGCATTTGTGATGACATCTATTTCCCCTCAATTCTTTTAAACACCGCTGAATATGTAGTTACTCTTCCACACTCAGCCTTCACGCGTGCTCAAACTCGGCCTCGTTATGGGCCTGGGCGGCGATTTTTTGAATGTTGTGGAAAAGGGTACAGCCAGTTGTTCAATTCGTTGGAGATTATCGACCAAGGTACTGCGGTTCACGAGAATCTCCTTTCGCGCTTAACTGAATGCGCCGGAAGTATTCTGGTTTGTTTTTCAAAATATATAGGGTTAATTGCTTATGCAACAAAAGTTTATTGTTCAAGTAAACTTAATCTGCACAGGTTTAGATAGTTATAAAATCGTCTCAGTGCCTTTTCGCATCAGGATATCTTTGGATGCTTGCACTGTTTCACTTAGGTTTTCTTGCAGAAGGACTTTGTTATTTAGAGAATAACGAGCCTGCAAGTCGCATTTACCACATTTTTGCTTTTTTCCCAATTTCTCGCCCGAAATTAGTTTTATTCGATTTCCCTGCCTATATTGCCTTACCTGCCTGGAAAGTGCACCACGGGATGTGAGGT
The DNA here is from genome assembly GCA_003696445.1 of Calditrichota bacterium. Lineage (GTDB taxonomy): Bacteria > Calditrichota > Calditrichia > RBG-13-44-9 > J042 > J042. The sequence continues at coordinate 6,163 of RFHE01000273.1, forward strand.
ACCGGACACATCGCTTTTTTCCTTTCCTGGTAGCCGGTTGTACCGTTGCGCCGTGGGGGCTGCGCCCTGCTTGACGGCTCGCCCGGTAGTGCGAGAGCCTAGCAAAATGTGGGTCCCTGCGGGGCGGTAGGAGAGGCAATTCAGTTATTTCACAGGAAGGATGCCATGACTCAGGTTATCGATTACGCCGCCGAGATGGCCCGCCTGGAAGGGGAGAATCAGCGCCTCCAGCTGGCGGTGCAGGAGCTTTCTATTTTAAACGAAATCGCCGTCACCATCAGCTCCACCTTCGATCTGAAGCGGATCATCGAGCAGATCGTCCACAAGTGCATCAAGCATCTCAAAGTGGACCAGGGAGCGGTGATGGTATTGCAGAAGGACGATGAAAATGCGCCCTTTCAGACGATGGTTCGGGAGGTGGATTCGGAGATTTCCCAGTTGCCCTTCCGGCTGGACATGCAGCTGACCGGCTGGATGCTCAAATACCGCAAGCCGCTGCGAGTGAACGATTTCAGCAAGGACGAACGCTTTCAGGGTACCGACTCGGAGAGCTTTCCCATCCAGTCCCTGCTCAGCGTCCCGCTGATGGCCAAAGGCCGGATGATCGGGGTTGTGACCGTGTTCAACAAGCGCAACCAGGGGGGCTTCACCGATGACGACCAGCGCTTGCTCAGCATTATCGCCGCACAGTCCGCTCAGGTCATCGAAAATGCCCGCCTCTATTTGAAAGAACAGGCGCTGGTGCGCATGCAGAAACAGATGCACCTGGCCAACGAAATCCAGATTCGGCTGTTGCCCAAGGAATTTCCTCAGATTGCCGGCTACGAAATATTCGGGATCAGTCAGCCGGCCCAGGAAGTGGGCGGGGACTATTTTGATTTTATTCCCCGGGACGACGGCACCCTGGCCTTTGCGCTGGGCGACGTGACCGGGAAGGGCATTCCGGCCGCTATTCTGATGGCCAATCTTCAGGCCATTATTCGAACCGAAGCGCTCATGGATCTGCCGCCCAGCGAAGTGGTGCGGCGCGGTAATTTTCTGCTTCACCGCAATACGGACAGCGACAAGTTTGTGACCATGTTTTACGGATGCCTTCGGCCCGGCTCCCACGAGTTGTGTTACTGCAACGCCGGCCACGATCATCCCATGTTGATCCGCCGGGACGGCACCCTGATGCGGCTGGGTACCGGCGGCACGGTACTGGGCTTTGTTTCCCCTTTTCCGTTCGAGCAAACCACCCTGGTCCTGGCGCCGGGAGATTTGCTGGTCATTTACTCCGACGGGCTTACCGAGGCGATGAATCCGCTGGAAGAAGAATTCGGCGAGGAGCGCCTGGCTGCCTTTTTTGTGGAAAGGCGCCATTTGCCTTTGGACCAGCTGCAGCATGAATTATATTCACGAATTGAGGAGTACGCCGGCGGGTTGCCTCAGGCCGATGATATGACCCTGGTGATGCTGCGGCGCCAGCCGGAACCCATCGGTCAGGCCTGAACACACGTCCACAGGAGCCGGACAGGATGAGGGGTTCGTCCGCAATTCAGCTTTCCGAAATCAGACAACAGTATGCCGCCCCGGGTCTGGGGGAACGCATCGAGGCTGCCTTTCGCCAGGCCGGATTGCCCCTCTCCAGCTATGAGGACCTGTTTGTAGTGGACCAGCTGCACATTCGGGGCGTGGAGGCCGTGCGGGATCTGGCCGGTCTGCTCGGACTTCCGCCCGGCAGCCGCGTGCTGGATCTGGGTTGCGGGCTGGGTGGTCCCGCCCGGCTGATGGCAGCCGAATTCGGCTGGCGGGTGACCGGCGTGGATCTGTGTGCGGATTTTGTTCAGGCGGCCCGGCGCCTGAGCCGCAGGGTCGGTCTGGCCAAGGCGCTCCATTTTCTGGTGGCCGATGCGACCCGGCTCCCCCTGACCGGCTCCTGGGCCCGGGCGGTGTTCTCCCTGCATGTGCAGATGAACATTCAGGACAAATCGGCCTACCTCTCCCGGGCCGCTGAACAGCTGGTGCAAGGCGGGAAGCTGGTGGTTTACGAGATTTTCGCCGGCCCAACCCAACCGGTGCTTTACCCCACCCCCTGGGCCGATGTGCCCCAGCGAAGCGCCCTGTGCACTCCCGAGGCGTTCCTTCAATTGGCCGAAGCTGCCGGGCTGAGTTGCGAACGATGGGTGGAAGAATCCGCGCGCTGCCTGGACTGGTTCCAGCAACGGCTTGCCAAACGGCACCCGGTACCCGGTCCTGACCTGGGGCTGGTGATGCACACTGCCCTGGAAGCAAAGCTGCGCAACGTCCGGCAAAACCTTGAGGAAAAACGCATCCGGGTATTTACCGGCATATTTTCCCGGCAAAAAACTGAACTTTCCTGAGCCCCTGCCGTAAAGGGAAGACAATGCCTCTCACAAAGCTGCGGCATCCTGGTCTGCCCGAGGCAACTGGATTCGACCAGCCCTGAACGAATCAGCTGAACAAACCACTTGTAACGCTTAAGGAGGCGTTGTCATGAGGATTAAAGAAGCATTTGAGGGCGATGTGGCCATTTTGACCATTGCCGGAAATATGATGGGCGGGCCCGAAAGTCAGAAGTTCCACCAGAAGATTAAAAGCCTGGTCGATGACGGCGTCATGAAAGTGATTGTCGATTTGCACAAGGTGAAATGGATGAACAGTTCCGGGCTGGGCATTTTAATGTCCGGTTACGGCTCTATGAAAAACGTTGGCGGGAATTTGAAGATTGCCGGTGCCGGGGACAAGCTGCAGAGCATCTTCATGATGACCAAGCTGAACAATTTCTTTGAGTCCTACGAATCTGTGGACCGCGCACTGGTCAGTTTTGCCTGAACGAAGGCGGGGCTTGCCGGGTTACCTTTTCCCCTCTGAGTGCGGCAGGGTCCTTGTGTGTTTGCCCGGCGCTTTTTCACCTGTTGGCGAATCAGGGGGAATCTGCCCTTCAGGGACCGAGGTATTCTGGTTAACAGAACTGGTTTAATGGGAGCGGGCATTGGTGCGCCCGCAGGCATCGCTGGCCTCAGGGAGGTGAGGTCTCGCCGGTACAATCTGCCTGTATAGGGGGGCGGGGAAGCCAGTTTGAGCAGGGAAGCCCCCGATTTTTTCCCTCCTTTAAATTTCCAGGAAGCTTTTCAACCGAAACGGGGCCGGCTTGCCAGTTTGCGCCCGCAATCAGGGACCAAGGGGTGAGAGTGCCGTGGACCGCCACATCTTACATTATCAGCTTCAGGAGGAACTGGGTCGCGGCGGGATGGGCATTGTTTACCGGGCCATCGATCGGCGTTTGAAGCGGGAGGTGGCGCTAAAGTTTCTGGCTTCGGGAACCCATGCCGGTTCTCTGGCTATCCCCCAGTTTTTAAACGAAGCCCAGGCGGCTGCCGCGCTGAACCATCCCAACATCGCCCAGATTTACGCCATCGAGGAACACGATGATGAGATGTTCATCGTGATGGAATACGTCCAGGGCCAGGAATTACGGCACCTTGTAGGGGCGCAGCATGCTGCGCCCCTACGGGTTGACCAAATCCTCGACATCGCCAGCCAGATTGCCGAAGGCCTACAGGCTGCCCACGAAAAGGGCATTGTTCATCGGGATCTGACATCGGCCAATGTGATGATGACCCCCGGCGGGCAGGTCAAGATCATGGATTTCGGCCTGGCCCAATTCAGTGCCCCCATCACCGGGCAGTCCGTGAAAAAACGCAGCGGCACGGTGGCCTTCATGTCCCCGGAGCAAATACGGGGTGAAGCGCTGGACCCGCGCACCGACATCTGGTCGTTCGGCGTCATCCTCTATCACCTGTTCAGCGGGAGGTTACCCTTTGAGGGCGTGTACAAACAGGCGGTGATTTATGCCATCCTCAATGAGGCAATTCCGCCACTGTCACAGACGGCCCCCCACGTTCCGGAACATCTTCAGCAAATGGTGGCCGGCATGTTACAGCGGAACCGGGCCCACCGTTACCAGAGGGCCTCCGAGGTGTTACAGAGGCTGAAGCAGGCCGTCCCGCCAGAAGCCTCTGCCCCTTCGGGCAAGTTGCCCTGGTTGGCCCTGATGCTGATTTTTACCTTGAGCGCCGTTGCCGCCTTCTGGCTGGCCCTGAACAGCCCCGGCCCATCCACCACCGAAAAAACCCTGGCCGTGCTTCCTTTTGCCGATCTCAGCGAGGAACAGAATCAGGCCTATTTTGCCGATGGACTAACCGAGGAGCTGTTGAATCGGCTGGCTCGCATTCCCCGCTTGCGGGTGGCCTACCAGACATCATCGTTTCTGATGAAGGGCACCGGCCTGGACCTGTCCGCCGTAGCCCGCCGGTTAAACGTGGCTTATGTGCTGAAGGGATCGGTGCAGAGGTCCGGCAACACCATGCGTGTGAGCGCCCAACTGATTCAGGCGGAGAATCACGCTCATTTATGGTCCGGCACGTTCGACCGGCAGCTGGATGACATATTTGCGGTGGAGGCGGAAATTGCCCGGGCGGTGAGCGCAGCCCTGAACCTGACGCTGTTAAACGGCGGGGAGCGCCACAACGATGCGCAGACCAGCTCTGAGGCGTATACGGCTTTTTTACAGGGCGAATATTTCCGCAAGCAGCGGCGGGAGAGCAGTTTGAATCATGCTGTTGGCTATTATCGTCAGGCCATTGAGCTGGATCCTACCTATGCCCGCGCCTGGGTAGGCCTGGCCAATGCCCAGATTCGGCTGGCCGATTTCGGCTACCTACCGACCGAGGAGGGCTATCGGCTGGCTAGGGCAGCCGTGCGGCGGGCCCTGGTGCTGGACGACCGGCTGGCCGAGGCGCACCTGCAGCTTGCACGGATTCAACGCAGCTACGACTGGGACTGGCACGGGGCCGATGCTTCCCTGAAGCGGGCCCTGGCTCTGGAGCCCGGGAATGCCGATGCGCTCCGTTTCGCCGCGCTCCAGTGTTTTACCCTAGGGCACCTGCAGGACGGATTGACGTTCATGGAGAAAGCCATTGAACGGGACCCGGTTTTTGCCAATTTGCGCTACGACTATGGGATTCTTGCCTATTATGCCGGATTGCTGGATCTGGCCGAAGCGGCCTTCCAGAAAACGCTGGAATTGAATCCGGATTTTCCTGCGGCCCATCTTTTCCTGGCCCGGGTGAACCTGGCCAGGCAGGAAGCCGATTCCGCACTTCAGGCCATTGAACAGGAAATCGAACCGGCCTGGCGCTTGTTTGGCCTGGCGCTGGTGCATTTTGCCCGAAAAGATCTCCCCGCTGCCGATGGTGCGCTGGCCGAGCTGATCCAGACCTACCAGAATCAGGCCGCCTACCAGATTGCCCAGGTCTTTGCTTACCGGAATCAGCCGGACAAAGCCTTTGCCTGGCTGGAACGTGCTTATCGGCAGCGGGATGGAGGACTGGCCGAGATGAAAAACGACCCCCTGTTGCGCAATCTGGAAGGCGATGAGCGCTACAATGCCTTTCTGGCCAGGATGAATTTGCCGCTTTAAGGTTGCCCGCAGCGGGGTAACGCCCTGCTCACTTGCTTGCAGGTTCGGCGTTAAGAAAAAAAAGAGTCCAACTTTTTACGGTTTTTCGGGTATGCTTAAACAGGGCCTCGCGGCCAATGCCATGCTACTATGACCAATCGTTTTCATCTGGGCTGGATTCGGTGACGTCAATTTGCCGGGACCCGCTGGGGGGCGGCTGAGGCAATCCGTTCGCTGGCCCTCTGCAAAGGAATCGCGTAATGCAACGGGTGGCTCAACCACCTGCTTTCTGAAACCTGGAGCCGGGTATGGGGCTGTCCAGAAGGTCTGGTTTGTTGAATGGTTAGGCCAACCCCTGTTTCGCTGGCGTGGGACTTAAACCCACGCCCCCCGACCCCTTCTCTTGCCAGGAGAGACGGCGAAGGGGGTGCGTTCCCTACAAATATAAGATGACGGAGAATCACATTTTGCTAAACCCGCTGCCCTTTGTTGAAAAAACCGTTGCGAGGCCTGCTCTAGTCCAAACGATTAAATGTAGATGTGTGTAAATCTATTCACGTAGCATTGTTTTTCAGACAGCACCGTTCCGATCCTCGGGGCGATGGGAGAGGAGAAAGAGGGATGCTTTGGAAGCACTGTTCACCAGAATGCCGCGGCAGGGTGGCGCGCATGCTGATGATTCTTTTCGGCACGATTTCGGCTACCGCGTGCTCTCCGGTACACCATGAATGGTCAGCGGGCCCGGGTGACCCTGCCGCCAGGGGACTGCGCTTTTTGCACAATGGGATTACGGGCCGGGCGGCAGAATGGATGCCCCCCCCACGTGGGGTCTCCGCTCCAGCAGGCCGACTTGAGTATGGAATCCCTGGAGAAGCTGTTGCGATATCCCGGCTGGCTTTACACGTTGGCTGCGCTTGGCGGGCTGGGCGGATTGCTCGGGATTGCACGGCGAACGATGAGAGGACGTCGCAGGGCGGTTCAGGGTGGCGCGGTTGCTTCGACAGGCAGTAGGGGGAGTGACCAAACCATCCGGTCGGCCGAAGGGCAGCCGCCGGCGCAGCAGGGCGATGCAGCGCTGTTCACACCGGCCGACCCCAGGCAGGATTTGACCGTGTTCTTGGATCGGGACAAAAACCGTGGCCTGCTGGCCGAGCTGGGCATGCCGCCAGGGACTGATTTCGCTTCGGGCAACAAAGGGGACACCGCAC
>RFHE01000274.1 GCA_003696445.1 Calditrichota bacterium
ACCACATCGCCCACTTTTTTGCCCAGCAACGCCTTGCCCACCGGCGATTCGATGGAGATTTTTTTCTGCTTGAAATCCGACTCTTCTTTGGAAACCAGCGTGTACCTCAATTGGCGATTGTTTTTTAAATCTTTTAAAGAGACGGTCGTGTAAATGGAGACCTGGTCTCCGCTGATGTGTTTTTTTTCAACGATTTGCGCGCTACGCAGGGTTTCTTCCAGCTTGGCAATTTTATTTTCCAGGAGGGCCAGTTGCTCTTTGGCCGCGTGGTACTCGGCATTTTCCCGCAAGTCGCCCAGATCGCGCGCTTCCGAAATGCGCTTGGAGAGGGCCGGGCGCTGAACCCCCTTCAATTCTTCCAGTTCCTTTTTAATTTTCTCGTACCCCTCACGGGAAATATACATCCGTCGTCCCATAGGCCTGCGCACCTCCAGTTATTTTCCTTTGCTCTGGTTTACCCTTCGCCGTTTTCGAACCGGTGCCTCCACCCGTTCCACGCTGATCATCCCCCGCACTTTGCTGATGGCATTGATGACGCGGGTCAGGTGGGGCAAGTTTTTTACTTCGATGATGATTTTGCCCACCGCCAGCCGATCCTTAGCTTTCAGCTCCAAATGTAAAATGTTGGTGTTGCTGTTGGCAATAGCCTGTGTAATGTCCCGGATCAGGTTTTTGCGATCTTCGCCCAGCAGGGAAAGCTGGACCTTAAATTCCTCTTCCGCTTCAACGGTCCAATTCACCTGCACCGTGCGATCCCGCCGCTCGACCAGGCTCTGCATGTTCGGGCAATTGACCCGGTGGATGGTGATCCCCTTGCCGCGGGTAATGTAGCCGATGATATCGTCGCCCGGCACCGGCTGGCAGCACTTGCCGATGTGAATCACCATGTTGTCGATGCCTTCCACCTGGATGGCGGAATGCTTGCGGCTGCGGCGAACAATCCGTTTCAGAAACGATTCGCGGTTTTCCTCCGGCTGTTCCCGGGAAATGGACGAGAACACCTTTTCGATGGAGACCTCGCCCCGCCCAATGGCCGCCTTCAGATTGCGCAAATCTTCGAAATGAAGCCGGGTGGCCACCGCTTCCAGCTCCTCATCGGTGACCTTCATCCGGTAGCGTTTCAGATACTTGGTGAGAATCTCCTCCCCCAGCTTCACCGAATGCTCGAATTGCACTTCGCGCAGATATTTGCGAATGTGGTGCCGCGCCTTGCTCGTTTTGACGAAACTGAGCCAATCTTGGTGAGGATGTTGATTGGCGCTGGTGATGATTTCTACCAGGTCCCCGCTTTTTAATTCGTATTTCAGCGGCACAATCCGCCCGTTGACCTTGGCCCCGATACAGTGCATGCCGATGTTGGTGTGAATGGCAAAGGCGAAATCCACCGGCGTGGCACCCAGAGGTAACCGAATAACATCCCCTTTGGGGGTAAAAACAAATACTTCGTCCTGATACAGGTTGATTTTCAGCGATTCCAGGAATTCGTGCGCATCGGACACGCCGGATTCCTTGTATTCCTCCAGAAACTGGCGCACCCAGGCCAGTTGCTGTTCCACCTCGTCCTGATAGGTTTCGGCCTTACCCTCTTTGTATTTCCAGTGGGCGGCAATTCCCATCTCGGCCACCCGGTGCATGTCCCAGGTGCGAATCTGAATTTCCACCATGTGCCCCCGGCGGTCCATCACGGTGGTGTGCAGGGACTGATAATTGTTCGATTTGGGCGTAGCAATGTAATCTTTAAATCGCTCGTAAACCGGGGTAAACAGATTGTGCACCAGTCCCAGGACGTAGTAACACTCCTCAACCCGGTTGACAATGATGCGAATGGCAAACAGGTCGTAAATCTCTTCCAGGGACTTCCCGCGCAGTTTCATTTTGCGGTAGATGGAGTAGAGGTGTTTGGGGCGCCCGGAAATTTCCGCCTGGATGTTGTGGGAAGCCAGCTCTTCTTTGATGGGTTTGATGATTTCCTGGATGTAGGCTTCTCTTTCGGCTTTTTTGCGATTGAGCTGGCGGACCAGATCGGTGTAAGCCTTGTTGTCGATGAACTTGAACGCCAGGTCCTCCAGTTCGCTCTTCAGCTGGGCCATGCCGAACCGGTGCGCCAGCGGGGCGTACACATCGCGCGTTTCCAGAGCGATCCGCAACCGCTTGCTGGCCGGTACGTGCTGCAGGGTGCGCATGTTGTGCAGCCGGTCGGCAAATTTTACCAGGATCACCCGCACATCGTTGGCCAGGCTGAGCAGCATCTTGCGGAACGTTTCCGCCTGGCGCAGTTCGTAGCTCACGTTCTTACGGCCGCTGATTTCCGAAATCTTGGTCACCCCGTTCACAATCTGGGCAATCTGCTTGCCGAATGCTTCCTCGATGTCCTCCACGGTAAAGCCGGTGTCCTCCACCACATCGTGAAGCAGCCCGGCGGCAATGGTGACGCTGTCCATCCGCATGTCGGCCAGAATAAGGGCCACATTGATGCAGTGGTCAAAATAGGGCTCGCCGGAAAAACGGTGTTCGTCCCGGTGGGCCCAGAGGGCAAATTCGTAGGCACGGCGCAGTAAATCCTGATTGGGGTGGGCGTTGTAGGTGCAAATCTTTTCCAGAAGCTGCTCGAACACCGGATCGTAGCGGGCCTTCAGCTCCCGGAACTTCTGTTCATTTTGATTGATAGCGTGCATGTCGGGTTTACTACAATCCTTCCATTCTATTTCATGCGAAAAAAATTGGAGCCGGAAACTGCGATGGGCTCCATTCAAATACTCGTCCAACAGCCAGCAGGGATTAATCGGGTTTCTGGGACCCCCGCCCCGGGTTCGCGCCAGGGCAGCGGGCCCTGTTTTTCCCTTCTTGCATGGTGAGCAATCCTCTGGTTCCGGGCGACTGCCGGGCCGCTTTACAGATTCAATTGGTCTCCCAGGGAAGCATTCCCCGTTCTTTTAACACGCGTAGCATGCGGGGCCGATAGATGAGATCGAACACTTCCCCTTTCCCGGGAAATAAATGCACCGCGTACTGGCGGGCCGCCCGAATGTGCATGAAAGCTTCGTTTAACGTCAGCTCCTCGGTTTGAGCCAGAATCTGAATGGTTAAATCAACCATTAAAGCCAAACGCCTCAGCCTGCGATTTTCCTCTTTGACTTCCGGGCTGAATTTCATAAACTCGTCCTTACCTGTGCTGTGTTCAAGCTAATGTTCGAGACCAGTAATATCAAGCAAAATTCATTACTTTATTGGATTTAACGAAGATACAGCCAAATGGATTCCAGGGTTGAGGTAGGCGATGAGGGGGTGCTCGGCTGTGCTTTCCGATAGGGAAGCGGCCCGGCCCGAGGCCTTGCCATTTCTGGATGCCCTGGGCTCCGGGAGCAGACCATGGCCACATTTGCGGCACATTTAACCTTTGAATAGAACCCGGTGAGATGATGATGAATCTTCAGGAAGCGGCCCGTCGGGCCATTGAACAATGTATGGGCTGGAAGCCGGAGGAGTCCATTCTGGTTGTTACCGACGCGCCCTGCCGCACGGTGGGGCTGGCTCTTTTTGACGTCGCCCGTCAGCTTACCGATCGCGCACTGCTGCTGGAGTACCCGCCGCTGCCGCGCAATGGGGCCGAACCGCCTTCACCGGTGAGCAGCGCCATGAAGCGGTTTCAGGTGGTTCTGGCTCCAACGTCCACTTCGCTGACCCACACCCGGGCCAGGCGTAAGGCTTGCGAAGCGGGGGCCCGCGTGGGCACCTTGCCTGGAATCAGCGAGGAGATGATGCGGCGCACCATGGCTGCCGATTACCAGGAAATTGCCCAGCGTACCTACCAGCTCACCCGGTTGCTGACCGAAGGCAAACTGGCGCGCATCACCAGCCGGGCCGGTACCGACATCCGGGTGCCCATCGAGGGCATTCGGGCCATTGCCTCTACTGGATTGATTCACCGGCCGGGCCAGTTCGGCAATTTGCCTTCCGGCGAGGCCTACCTGATGCCCCGGGAAGGGGAAAGCGAAGGCGTTGTGGTGGTTGACGGGTCGATGGCCGGCATCGGCCTGATCGAGGAGCAGCCCATTCGCCTGGTGGTGGAAAGGGGAATGGCAGTGGCTGTTGAAGGGGGCAGGGAAGCCCGGCGGCTCAATGAAATGCTGGAGGCGGTAGGACCCAAAGCAAGAAATCTGGCCGAGCTGGGCGTGGGCACCAATCATGCCGCCCGCATTACCGGGGCGGTACTGGAAGATGAAAAAGTAATGGGAACCGTACACCTGGCGCTGGGCAACAATGCCTCCATGGGTGGAACGGTGACCGTTCCGCTGCATCTGGATGGGGTGCTTCGCCGGCCCACCCTGTGGGTGGACGATCGCCTGGTTCTGGAAGAGGGCCGCTGGATGCTGGGAGACTGATCTCCGGCTCCGCACCCGCACAACGCGCAACAAAAACGCCCATGAGCAAAAACAACGCCACGTGCCTTTCCGCGGCTTCCGCCTCGAAGCAGGTCCAATTGTTTGTTCCCTGCTACGTGGATCAATTTTTCCCCGAAGTGGCCGAAGCCACCGTTCGCGTGCTGGAGGTGGCAGGCTGGACGGTGTTTTTCCCCCGGGAGCAGACCTGCTGCGGGCAGCCTGCCTTTAACAGCGGTTACTGGCGGGAGGCGCACCGGGTTGCCCGCACCTGGCTGGCCGCCTTCCGGCCGGATCTGCCGGTGGTTGCCCCTTCGGGAAGCTGCGTGAGCATGGTCAGGCACTTCTACCGGGAGCTGCCCTGGCGCCGCGCAGAGCTGCGCCGCTGGCAGGACCTCAAGCCCCAGGTGTACGAACTGTCGCAATTTCTCGTTTCGGCCTGCGGCCTCCGACAGTGGCAGGGGAAACTCCCCCTGCGCGTGGCCTTTCACGATGCCTGCCATGCGCTCCGCGAGCTGGGCATCCGGGAGGAGCCTCGCCTGCTCCTGTCCGGCATCCAGGGGCTGGAACTGGTCGAACCGGCGGAGCCGGAGGTGTGCTGCGGCTTTGGCGGTACTTTTTCGGTGAAGTTCCCCGAACTGTCCACCGCCATGGCCGAGCGTAAAGCCCGGGCGCTTGTGGACAGCGCCGCGCAGGCAGTGGTCAGCACGGACATGAGTTGCCTGATGCAGATCGGAGGCTTCCTGCAAAAGCAGGGTTACCCGATCAGGGCATGGCACCTGGCCCAGGTGCTGGCGGCTGCCGTGGATCCGTCTTTCAGGCGGGGTTTCGCCCGGAACGAGCGGCAAGAAACAGCGCCGGGCCCGGCCTGAACGCCAGGTAAAGCCGTGGTAAACAACGGGATCGGGGCAGAGCAAAGCACCGTAGAGATCGGGCCATGAAGCTTCAAAGTGAACATTTTCGGGAAAATCTGCCGGCCTTTCTCAATAATCGGCAACTGCGGCAGAACCTGGCCCATGCCACCCGCACGGTGCTGGCCCGGCGGCAGGCCCTGGTTGCCGAAATTCCCGACTGGGAAGCGCGCCGGCGCGCCGCCTACCGGAAAAAGAAGGCCCTGCTGGAGGATTGGGATCGGCAGCTGGCGGTCTTTGCCGAGCAGGCCGGCCGGCGCGGGGTGCAGGTTTACCGGGCAGAGGATGCCGCTCAGGCGGTTGCCCTTGCTGTCGAGATTGCCCGCCGCCACAACGTCCGGCAGGTCATCAAATCCAAATCCATGCTCACCGAAGAAATCGGCCTGAACGAAGGGCTGGCGGCACAGGGGGTGGAGGTCACCGAAACCGACCTGGGGGAATGGATTCTGCAATTGGCCGGCGAAGCGCCCGCTCATCTTACCGCACCGGCCATTCACAAATCCACCGAGCAGATTGCCGAGCTGTTCTCCCGAAAGCTGGGCCGGCCCTGTCCGGCCGATCCGCAGGAACTGACCCGCATTGCCCGCGATCACCTGCGCCGGAAGTTCCTTCAGGCCCAGATGGGCATCAGCGGGGCCAATTTTGCCATCGTGGAAGAGGGGGCCATTGCCATTGTGGAAAACGAGGCCAATGCCCGGCTTACGGTCAGTCTGCCGCCGGTGCATGTGGCCTTTATCGGCATGGAGCGTTTGCTGGCCCGCCGCCAGGACCTGGCCCTGTTCCTGCCCCTGCTCACCATCAGCAGCACGGCCCAGAAACTGACCAGTTTTGTCTCCTACCTGACCGGCCCTGCAGCGGCCGATGCCCTGGATGGCCCCCGTCACGTTTACTTCATTCTGGTGGACAACGGCCGCCGTCGCATGGGGCGGGACGCCAGGCTCCGCCAGGCGCTTTACTGCATCCGCTGCGGCGCCTGCTACAACGCCTGCCCGGTCTATCAGACCATCGGTGGGCAGGCTTACGGTTGGGTTTACCAGGGCCCAATCGGCGCGGTGATCACGCCGGAACTGGTCGGGCTGGAGCGGGCACAGCAGTTGCCCTTTGCTTCCTCGCTGTGCGGCGCCTGCAGCCAGATCTGCCCGGTACACATCCCCCTGCACGAGCTGTTGCTTTACCAGCGCCACCGGATAGTGGCCGCGGGATTAACGCCGCATCCGGAGCGCCTGGCAATGCGCCTGTTTGGCTGGATGTTTCAACGGTGGGACCGCTACAGTAAAGCCTTTGCCTGGTTGCACCGCTTGCCCTGGCAGCGATTGGCGGGCAGCTGGAGCCGCACGCGGCGCCTGCCGATGCTGGCCCGCCGGGCCTTCCGCCAGCGCGCCCACAGCCTCTTTCCCCGGAACCGGCCTCAATAGACACGGAAATAGTGCACCAGCACCACCGAATCCACCCAGCTCTTGCCGCGCACCCGCACCCGCATGCGCCACCGCCCGGCTGCCTGCGGCGAAAAATAGCCCTGCAGCACGAACACGCCCGGACTGGTCTGAACCATTTCAAACGATGCCCTGTCCTGAACCAGTAGAAAGGGCGGTTCCAGATGTTGGAAATAGACCACCGGTGTTTCCGGGGGCAGGGGATCTTCCACCACAATATGATAGGCGTAAGGTTCGTAGAGGGCCAGCCAGTTGGAGAAATGAAGCTGGACTCGCTGGGAGGGCGGCAAGGTTGCCGCCGGTCGCCGTGCTGCACAACCCACCAGCACGGCCACAATGAGAAGCCCGCTGTAAAGCACCCTGTTTTTCATGGCTCCCCTTTGCAACGCTGGAGCCTGTGCTACCGGTGCCCCGGGAATTCCCGCTGCCAAACATGGGCCCTTCTACCCGGCGAAGTTTCCGCAACCCGGAGGGCACCCGGTCTTTTGAATGCGTCAATTTACGGCATTGGGACCGCAGGGAAAAGAAAATTCGCCGGGCAGGGCTGAATTTTTCAGTCCACACTGTCCGCCTTTGTTTCCTGGGTAAGCGCTGTAGTCTCGACGCGGGGCTGTCTAAAAACTCCGCAATGGCCCATGCTTCTGCAAATCATCGTTTCAATCACATCAGAGTCAAATCAACGCCCCCCGAAAACCTTTCGTGCCCATGTACAGCCGGGAGAGATGGGGCGAAAGGGGTGAATTTCCTACAAATAAAGGGGCACAGGGTTGATCGTTTTGCCTGAATTGCGGTGAGTGGTTGAAAAGGTTCAGGACCGAATCCGGCTCTGACCAAGTTCGCTTAACGCCGCTGCTCGTAATTTGATTGACTTCGCTTTCCTTATTGGACATCCCGCTGATTGGCTTTCCGGCGGTGGCGGTCTGGGGATCTCCGTAGCAGGGCCTCGCCACAGAAACCAGGTGCGTCCCCCAGGGCGGCTACGCCCGGAAAATTCGCGTGAGGCTCCCTTTCCTGCCGGCTTCCAGATACTGTTTGAAGCGGCCGTTTTTTCCTGTAAATTAGGTAAGCATTGAATTGACACGTGGGGCTACATGGCAAAAACGCGCTATCCCACCGCAGGGGGCGAGCAGGGGCAGCTATTTGAACCCTCTGCCGGGCAGGGAGCACAGAATGATCCGGCAACCGTGCCGCTGGCCGAACGGGTGCGTCCCCGCCGCCTGGCAGAGGTGGTCAATCAGTCCCATGTGATCGGCCCGGAGAGCATCCTTTACCGGGAGGTGAAGCAGGGCCGATTGCGCTCCATGATTTTCTGGGGGCCGCCCGGTGTGGGTAAAACCACCCTGGCCCGGGTGCTGGCCGAGGAGGTGCAGGCGGATTTTGTCGCCATCAGTGCCGTCACCGCCGGGGTTTCCGAGGTCCGCCGAATCATTGAACGGGCCCGGCGCAATCGCGCCCGCTCCGGCCGGACCACCGTCTTGTTCATCGACGAAATCCATCGCTTCAACAAGGCCCAGCAGGACGCCCTGTTGCACGCCGTGGAGGATGGAACCCTGGTGCTGATCGGCGCCACCACGGAAAATCCTTCCTTCGAGGTGATTGCTCCCTTGCTCTCCCGCTGTCAGGTGTTTACCCTGAAGGCGCTGGAGGTAGCCGACATTCAGCAGATCGTTCAGCGGGCCCTCCAGGAGGATGTGCTGCTGAAAACCGTGCCCATCGAGGTCACCGATTGGGAGGCGCTGTATGTGCATTCGGGCGGCGATGCCCGCCGGGCGTTGAACATCGTGGAGCTGGCCGCGGAGCGGTGGTCGGGCAGGCCCGAGGAACCGGTTCGGCTGGACCGCCAGACCATCGAGCAGATTGTGGCCCAGACCATGCTCTATTACGACAAGGCCGGGGAAAGCCACTACGATTTTATCTCGGCCTTCATCAAGAGCGTGCGCGGGAGCGATCCCGATGCAGCCATGTTCTACCTGGCCCGGATGCTGGAATCGGGAGAAGACCCCAAATTCATTGCCCGCCGGTTGATCATTCTGGCGGCGGAAGACGTGGGCAATGCCGATCCTTCGGCGCTTACCCTGGCCACCTCCGCCTTTACCGCCGTGCATTACATCGGGATGCCCGAAGCCCGCATTGTGCTGGCCCAGGCGACTGCCTATCTGGCGGCGGCGCCGAAAAGCAATGCCGCCATTGTCGCCATCGACCGGGCCATTGCCGATGTGCGCGCCCATCCGGCAGCCCAGGTGCCACTGCATCTGCGCAACGCACCCACCCCCCTGATGAAAAAACTGGGCTACGGCAGGGACTACCGCTACGCCCATCAGTTTCCTGGACACTTCGTGGCCGAACAATATCTGCCCGATGAGTTAAAAGATCGGGTCTATTACATCCCCTCCAGCCAGGGGCAGGAAAAGCAGATCCGGGAACGACTGAAACAGTGGTGGGCCGGCCGTAAAGTCTATCCCCAAGAAGGGGAATCGAGTGCCGAAACCCAGCATGGGCCGCAGAAACCAAAGCAAAAGCAATGATGGCGTGATGGAAAGGATCGAACTGAAATGAATTCCCCCAATCCCACCGGTTGGAAGGCGCGACTGGCTGCTCTTGTGGTTCGCTGGAAAAGCCGCCAGTGGCGTGAATCGTCCCGGCAATTGACCTTCCCCATCCCCGGAGAGCGCGTCCACCGCGTGCTGGCCGTTCTGCCCGGCCAGTTGGAAAATCTGGATCGGGCCACAGCTTTTGTTTACCGTTTGCGCCAGGTTTATCCGGAGTGGAAGATTGACCTGTTTGATCCGGACAAAATCCCCGAGCAGGAGACCGGCTTTACCGGTTTGCCTAAAAAACCCTTTCTGGACCAGTTGCGACAGGAGGGCTACGAGCTGGTCATCAACCTGAGTGCGGGTGGTGACCTGTATCGTAACTATCTGGTTCTGGCCAGCGGTGCCCCTTACCGTTTGGCCCTGTTTACAGACGCCGATCCCTTTTACAATATTACCTGTCTGGTCGGGCAGGATGGTGTGGACTACGAAAAATTGCTTGGTGCCATTCAACAGCTCTTTCTTACCTCTTCGGTTCAGGTGGCCAATTGAGCATTCAGGGGCCACCCGTCCCTGGCCTGAAGGGGCACGAGCTGGGCAGACCTGTTTTTTATTTCCACAGCACGCTTTAACTTTCAGTCTCCGTTCATTGAAACAAGCCACCTTTCATCTGAAATATCAATTTTCCGCGGGAGCTTTTAGACCAGGAGAAAAAAGGCTGCCCATGGGTTGCTGTGCCCTGCAGGCGGCCCGGAGTGTGAACGCACGATAGCACCAAGGAGGACTTAGGATGCAGTGGCATCGCACGCTTCGATTTTTTTGCATTGCGCTCTTGTTGGTTGTCCTTGGCTCCGGCTACCGGCTGAGCGCGCAAACCATTGTCAAGGTCATCGAAATGCCAGACGACCTGTATTTTCGGACCTTATATGGTGTGGCCTCGGACAGCCAGTCCCTGTTTATCAGTTCAAGCAGTTCCAGCAGCACGTTTGCCGGCTGGATTTTTCAGCTGGATTTTAACGGCACCCATGTGGACAGTTTCCCTACCGG
>RFHE01000275.1 GCA_003696445.1 Calditrichota bacterium
GCGTAGCACACCAGCCCGCTGCGATCGATTAAAATCTGGGCCGGCATGCGCCCCAGCCGAAGCCAGTTGAATTCCTGGCCGTACAGTTTGAGCACTGTCTGCTCCGGGTCGGGCAGACCGGGGAAGGGTAACTGCTCTTTAGTCCAGAACCGCTCAAAATCCTCCCGGGAATCGGGGCCCACCACCAGCACCTCCACGTCCCGAGCCTGCAGTTCCGGATAAGCCTGACGCAACTGCGCCATGTGCCGCCGGCAGAACGGTCAGAAGAAGCCCCGGTTGAGAACCAGCAGGACGTGACGCTGACCTTTAAACTGGCTCAGGGTTACCGCCTGCCCCTGCCAGTCGGTGAGTTGAAACTCGGGGGCCGGTTGCCCGGGTTGAATCTTAGCCATCCTCTGTACTCCTGGGTTGGTGAACGGCACAGTACTGGGAGCCTTCCCGGGCCGGATTTTTGCAGCGCGTGCCCTTGCGCGTGGTGGCCTGGCAGCGTTGCTGCCCACCCCACTCGGTAGCCGTGCTCTCGCTGTCCTGAAGATGGAGCGGTCCAGTGGAGGTGAGCTGTCCGGTCAGTCGCTCGCCCCGGGGAATGCGGCTCAACAACGCTTCAAATTCCTGGTGAAAGCCTTCGATGATTTCTTCCGGATGGGGGACCAGGCCCACATCGGTAGCCACCCCTAGGGTCACCTTGCCGGCGTAGCTGAAAATGCTGACACCCATGCCCACCCGGCCGGATTGCGGCACCCAGAAAAAGATGTTGTCGATGGGCACACCGGTCAGGTAAATGGTTTTGGGTGGACCGGCCACATTGGTCATCACGGCGGTCACTTTCTTGGCAAAAATGCTGACCACCAGATCCTGAATCTCCTGCGGGGTCATGGCCACCGCCTGCAACAGGCCGAACAGCAGCAGGGCTTCCGGGGATTTTTTCAATTGGTTCATTCGCTCGTGCAAAATATTCAAACGCTGCACGGGATCGGCTTCGCCGATGGGGAGGGGCAAAAACACCAACCCGAACTTGTTGCCCAGTTCCAGCGCCTTTTCCGGGGGCCGCAGATTAACCGGCACCGCCGCCCGAATCTCGATGCCTTCCACGTTCTGGCCCTTTTCAATCAGGTAGCGCCGTAACGAGCCGGTCATGGCCGTCAGCAGCACGTCGTTTACCGTCCCGCCCATGGTCTTGCCAATGGTTTTCACGTCCTGCAGGGCCACCGGCCGGGACCAGGCCGCTCGTTTTTTGATCCCCAGCCGCCCCTTGAACAGGGTGGGCGGGTCCGCAGGGGAAAGCAACAATTTGGAGATGGACTCGGCCGTGTTCACCACATAGCGTGCCGCATCCAGCACCCGGGAGGGATTCAGCAGGGCTTCCATGCCTTCATGGAGGGCCGTTTCCCCGAAGTGAAGCATCTTTTCGGCCGCGCTGATGAACGGATCCACCAGCGTGGAAAGCAGCCCCTTCTTCTCCTCGGCCTTCTCCAGTTCCGCCTGCTTGATTTCCTGAAAATGGGCCTGGTCATTCATGTCCGGGGTGGGGTCGGTAAGGGAAAACAGCACCCGAACCAGCGCAGTGCCGTCGCCAATACAATGGTGCAGCCGCCCCAGCAGGGCGGAGCCGTTTTTGAAATTGCGGATGATGTGAAACTGCCACAACGGCCGGTTGTAATCCAGCGGCTTGCTCATGTACTTACTGACCACTTTCTTCAGCTCGTGCTCATCGCCGGGCTCGGGTAAGCGAATCTGCCGCAAATGGTAGTTCCAATCAAAATGTGGATCCACTTCCCAGTACGGATTGCCTCCCAAAGGGCCTCTGCTCTCTACCACCCGCTGGCGAAACCGGTTAAACCGGAGCAAGCGTTCTTCCAACAGCCGTTTCACTTTCTGGTAGTCCAGGGGCTCGGGGAATAAAATCACCCCAGTAATCATCATCAGGTTGGTCGGATCCTCCATCCGCCACCAGGCGGTATCCACATTGGACATCGGTTCACGTTTTGCGGCCATTGGCTGATTACTCCCGAACTGTTGGATGTATTTTGAAGCGAAAGCCTTGTGTTTGACTCTCTGCAAACCAAACGTTTTATGCCACTTGCAGTTACTGCCTGCAATTGCTTGGAATTTTAAGCAACGGACGAATTTTATTCAAATGGAATCGCTGATTTCTACAATTTACTCAGCTATCGCCGTTTCTTTTGCCTGCATTTTTTGTGTCGGTAAAAAGCGAAGAGGGCGGTAAGTGTGCCCCGGGAATTTGAAATCCTGGACAAATTGATGCCAAAGCGTGGTACTTTCGGTTTTCAGAAGGGGAAAGAAAAGGCGTGCTGGCGATCCCGGTAAGGGAGAATAGGAGGCCGATCTCGGGAAAAATTCCTCAAGGGGACTGAGGAAAGTGCCGGTCCAGATGTTCGGCGACCTGCTCCCTGAGCCAATGATCGGAAATGGGTAGCAGAAAATTTTTTTGGATGAAAACCTCGATGTGGTTATCCCGCACATCGATATAGCCTTTGATGCCGGTGCGATGAAAGCTGAGTCGATTGTCCTCCCAGCTGTAGGAGAGGCCCA
>RFHE01000276.1 GCA_003696445.1 Calditrichota bacterium
GGTAATGCCACAGGTAATTGCCGAATTCTTCGAACTGATTGAAAATGACCACATCGTTACGGGTGCGGCGCAGTTCCCAGCATTTGTCGTAAATTTCTTTAACGTTGGATTCTGAACCGGGGGTGGCGATGACCTCTCCGGCCAAGGTTTTCAGCCATTCAAAGCGTTCCCGGCTCATGCCCTCGGGCAGGATGGCGATGCTGTCGCAGCCCAGCAACGCCGAATTGTAAGCCCCGCCCCGGCAGAAGTTGCCTGTGGAAGGCCACACCGCCTTCTGGCTGGTGGGGTCGAACTGGCCGGTGACCAGCCGTGGAACCAGGCAACCGAAGGTGGCCCCTACCTTGTGGGCACCGGTTGGAAACCACTTGCCGATCAGGGCGAAGAGGCGAGCCTTTACCCCGGTGAGGGCCGGGGGAATCTCCCACACATTCACCCCGTTGAACAGGCCGCCCTGTTCAACCGGCTCGTTCTTCCAGGTAATTCGAAACAGGTTCAGCGGGTTTACTTCCCACAGACCCACCTGGCGCAATCGCTGTTTGATGGGTTGGGGAATCTGTTCCGGGTCGGCCATCTGGCGGAAGGTGGGGATGATGATGCCGCGCCGCCGGGCCAATTCAATGCTTTTCTGACGAATCTCTTCGTTAACGGTCAGGTCGATCATGGGCAATTCCTATCTCGTTTCCGGGTTTAGCCTTTATTGTGTGGTTGTCCAGGGAGCAACCGATTAATCCAGCTTCAGCGTGCGGGCCACCGCCTCCAGGGAGGGCTCCACGGTTCTGGGTGTTGCCGTGGCCGCTTTGAGCACTCCGTCGATGTCCTTCAGCCCGTGGCCGGTGACCAGCACCACCGCCCGCACGTCTTTGGTGAGTTGCTTTTCTTCCACCAGGCGTTTCAATCCGGCCAGGGCCGTGGCGCCGGCCGGTTCGGCCAGCACGCCGGCCTTGCGGGCCAGCAGCGCGATGGCGTCCAGAATTTCCTGGTCGGAGACGGCCATAAACCGCCCGCCCGATTCGCGCACCGCCCGCAGTGCTTTCACCTGATCCCGCGGGATGCCCACGGCAATGCTGTCCGCCAGGGTGTGGGGTTCCAGGGGCCGGCACTGGTCCTTACCTTCCCGCCAGGCCTGCACCAGCGGCGCAGCGCCCTCCGCCTGTACGCCCACCAACTGCGGTAAGCGCTCAATGAAGCCAAGCTGGAACAGATCCCGAAAGCCTTTCCACAGCCCCTGGATGATGCAACCGTCGCCAACAGAAACAAACACCACGTCGGGGACCTCCCAATTTAGCTGCTCGCAGATTTCCAGAGCGGCGGTCTTTTTCCCCTCGCCAAGGTAGGGGTTAATGGCGGTGCTGCGGTTGTACCAGTGCCACTGCCGGGCGGCCTGCATGCACAGGTCGAAGGCCTGATCGTAGTTGCCCTCCACCTGCAGCACTTCGGCACCGTAGAGCAGCAATTGGGCGATTTTGGCCCTAGGCGCGTTGCGGGGCACAAAAATCACGGTGCGCAAACCGGCCAGGGCGGTAAAGGCGGCCCAGGAAGAAGCGGCATTGCCCGTAGAGGCGGCGGTCACTGTGGTGGCGCCCTGCTCCAGCGCCTTCACCAGGCCTACCGAACTGGCCCGGTCCTTCAGCGAGGCGGTGGGATTGCGCCCATCGTCCTTCACCCACAGGTCAGCCAGTCCCCATTCTCGGGCCAGCGCCTCCTGCCGGTACAGGGGCGTCCAGCCCACCGCCAGGGGACTGATGAATTCCGGCTTCTCAATGGGTAACAGGGGCAGGTAGCGCCAGTGATTGGCCCGGGCATCCAGACGCAGTTGTTGGCGATCGAAATGGGACGCCACCGTCTCCAGATCGTAAACCACCTCCAAGGTGCCCAGCAGCGGACCGCAACGGGGACAGGTGTAATGCACCTCTTCCGGCTGGTAAGTGGCCTGACAACTCACACAGTGTAATGTCCAGAAGGCCATAACCCTCACGCTTGTAAGGTTCAGAACAAAATCAATGATAGCCCGGCGGACTCAGGAAGTCAAATACCAAATCCGTTCCCTGGGATGAGCCACCCGTGGGGATCAGTGGGGCACCTCTCCAGCGTACTTTTTCTCCCCGGCCGTTACCTCGAAAGGCAGCCGGTTCTGCGGGGGTGGTAGTGGACAGGTGGCGTAATGGGTAAACACGCAGGGCGGATTGTAGGCTTTGTTGAAATCGATGACGGTGGTGCCATCCGGTCCCGGACGGGGGACGTAGATGAATCGGCCGCCGCCGTAGGTCGTTTTGCCGTTGGTGGCGTCCCCAAAAACAATAAACCACTCCTTGTCCTCCATGGTCCCGGTCGGGTAAAGCCGGTAAGTTTTGCCGTCGATTTCGAAGGCCAGGGCCCCTGGGCAGGGCTCTTTGTCCACCATGCCCAGGATGTTGGGCACCTCGATGGTACGCGGTGGGTCGAACGGTTCGAACCGGGCCACCACCCGCCAGCGGGGGTCCACCGGAAAGCGCTCCAGGCCCAGAAAGTTCAGCCGCGTTTCCGCCTGGGTATCCCGAACCCGAACCGCGTAACGATCCCCTCGCTTGATGATGAACCAGTTCAGGGTGTGCCACCACAAAACGGTGGGCTCGCCTTCGGCATCGCTGACCAGGTCCATTTCCCGGACCGGTTTGCCCTGATAGAGCACCTCCACCTCCGGGTTAATCTTTACCCGAACGTGACCGCCGGCGTCCAGGAAAAAGGTTCCCATGAACGGTGGTGCTTTGGGTGGGAAAATGACCGCATTGCTGGAATCGGAACCAAATGGATTCATCCCTTCCCTCAGCCAGTGCAGCCCCACCAGCGTCAACCAGCCGGTCTCGCTGGTCAGTCGCTCCACGCGCTCTTTGTGCCACTGCTCGATTTCGGCCAGATAAGTGGGATCCACAGTAGCCTCCGTTTGTTTTTTCTGGCAGGAAACAAGCAGGCCGAACCACAACGCCAGGGCGAATATTCCCAAAAGCATCCATCCTTTTTGATGCATTAATCGTTTCATGGCCGTGTCCCGTTTGGGTTACACATTTTTTCTTTCACTACATAATACAAATAAAGAATTGCCTCCCTCCAGCGGTTGAATCGGCAATTTAGCAGGGCAGTAGCAAAAGTCAAACAGTCTGCCAAAATCCGGTCGCCAACATGGCTTGGGTGTCGGCCCGACAGGGCGCCCTGTTATCCCCGTGCGGCGAAAGTGAGGAAGTAGCCCCGAAGCCAGGCAAACCGGGCGCAGAAAGCCTGTTCGGTCGGGTGCCATGTGCAACGAATTAAAAAACCATGCCGGAAATGTCTGTTTTCTCCGTACCTTGAGAAAATTTACTGTGTTTATTTACGTTACAAGAAGGATGTCTTTTTTATGAATGTTTGCACAAGTTTTGCCGAGCTGGGGCTCTCGGAGGGTTCTCTGCAGGCCCTGAAACGCAAAGGATTTGAACAACCCACCCCCATTCAGGCGAAAATTATTCCCCTGTTGATGGCCGAACAGCAAGATCTCATCGGGCAGGCTCAGACCGGCACCGGTAAGACGGCTGCCTTCGGGTTACCGATCCTGGAAAAAATTGAAGCGGGAAGCGGCAAGGTTCAGGCCATTGTTTTGACCCCCACCCGCGAACTGGCCATTCAGGTGGCCGAAGAAATGAATTCGTTGCGCGCCAATCGGGCGGTAAAAATCGCTCCCATTTACGGCGGGCAATCCCTCAACGCCCAGTTGAACCGGCTGCGGCGTGGGGTGGATGTGGTGGTCGGCACGCCGGGTCGGGTGCTGGATCATCTCCGCAGGCGCAGTCTGGATCTCTCTCAGGTCAAGTTTGCCGTGCTGGACGAAGCCGATGAGATGCTCAATATGGGCTTCATCGAGGATGTACAAACCATCCTGGAACACACCAATCCCCAGCGCACCACCCTGCTGTTTTCGGCGACCATGCCGCGGGAAATTCAGGCTGTGGCCCGCCGCTACATGAAAAACCATCGGAAGGTGGCCGTGGAAGCCCGGCAACTGACCACCGCCCTCACCGACCAGATGTACTTTGTGGTTAACGAGCGGGACAAACTGGATGCCCTGTGCCGGATCATTGATGTGGAGCCGGATTTTTACGGACTGGTCTTCTGCCGGACCAAGGTGGATGTGGATCTAACCGCCGCCCAACTGACTGACCGCGGCATTGCCGCCGAAGCCCTCCATGGGGACGTCTCCCAGGCCATGCGGGAAAAGATTCTCAACAAGTTCAAGCGGCGGCGGCTCAATGTGCTGGTGGCCACCGACGTGGCCGCCAGGGGCATCGACATCCAGAACCTGACTCATGTGATTAACTACGCCATTCCCCAGAACCCCGAGTCCTACGTGCATCGCATCGGGCGCACCGGGCGGGCCGGACAGGCCGGAACCGCGGTCACCTTCGTCACCCCGGAGGAATACCGCAAGCTGATGTACATCCAGCGGGTTTCCCAGGCCGAGATTCGCCGGGAAAAATTGCCCCGGGCCGACCAGGTGATCGAGATTAAAAAGGCCCGCATTAAAGGTGCGCTGCTCAATATGGATCAGGAAGAGATCACCGACGAATATCGGGAACTGGCCCGCGAGATTCTGGCCGAGGAACATCCCGAGGGGGCGCTGGCCGCTCTGCTGAAGCTCAGTTTTCCCAACGAGCTGGAGCCGGAAGCCTATCCGGAGATTGTCGAGTCCAAACCCCATACCAGTCCTTCCATGCGGCGGTTTGGGAAGCAGGGTCGCCGTGGACGTTCGGGCAGTTACAAGACACGCAGCAACGGAAAGCGCTACGGCCGATAAAAAGTAAACTTTCTCCACCTCATCTAAAAGTCACGCTCCGGTTCCCCCGGCGTGACTTTTTGCTTTCTGCTCAGGACGGTTGCGCCGAACACCGGGAGAGAAGGCGAATCTGTTCTACAAAAAATCGCCTCCGGCAATTGGCGCGGAGCCGCGCCATGCACAGCCTCTGTCAAAA
>RFHE01000033.1 GCA_003696445.1 Calditrichota bacterium
CTGGTCCCCCCCATCCGGATATTCAGCGAATCGTTCTGAACGATGGTAAACCGGAGCAGTCGGGCCTCCTCATCCACAATGTAGAGGGTGCCTGCATCGGCCCGGGTGATATGGCGGGCCTCGTCCACAATCATTTCCAGCAATCGATTGATGTTTTTTTCTGCTGACAGGGCGATGCCAATCTGGGTCAGCCTTTCGATCTGCCTGGTGCGATTGCGGGCGAAGGTGACCACATCCTGAATGACATTTTTAAGCAGTCGATTCAATTGCCGGTCGTTGGAAAGAGGGGACATGATGGTTACCTCTGATCGAGTAATCTTGCGGAATTTGTCTGGATCGAGGTGAAAATTAATCTCGCGACCGATTTTGACACGTGCTGATTCTTACAAAATGCGCAAAAACAAATTCAGCCAACGGACCTACCCCTGCAGCGAGTGCAGTGGAATGTTTGCCCTGCAGGGAATGGGCTGCCCCGCTGCCTATCCAACATCCAACAGATTTTCTTTGCCTGTCCTTTTCAACAGAAACTCTCGATTGAAGCCTGCAGGTGGCTTTTTCAGAGCTCCTTGTAATCGATGTCTTCCACATTATTGGGATCGAAGGGCGGCGGCTGGGTCGGTTTGTTGTTGCCCGAAACGGCCGACGGTTTCTTCGTGCTGACACCAAATAATCGCCTCAGCCACTTCACCAGGAAATAAAACAAAACCACGTAGAACAGGAAACGAATCATTTCCAGAGCCCCTGCCCGAAATCGAAATTGACAATTTTTTTGCCTTTCCGATGACGGGCAATTTCATGCAATATTTGTTGATAATGGGTTTCGTTGTGTACAAAATCTACATTATCCGTGTTAATAATCAACAGCGGCGTCTCGAAGTAGTTCCAGAAAAACTCGTCGTACAATCGATTCAGTGCCTCAATGTAGTCCGGCTGAATATTTTTTTCATACGGGCGATTCCGTTTGCGAATATTGTGCATCAATCTTTCGGTACTGGCACGCAGGTAAATGGCCAGATCCGGCTTTGCAATCCGCTTTTCCAGCACCCGCGCCACCTGATTGTACAACGCCAGCTCCTTATCGTTCAAATTCAGGGTGGCAAAAATCCGATCCTTGTAAAACATGTAATCGGCAATGACCCGCTGAGTAAACAGATCGTACTGCATCAGCTTTTCCTGCTGGCGAAACCGGCTGAGCAGGAAAAATATCTGGGTCTGGAAGGCGTAATGTTCGGGATCCTGATAGAACTCCTCCAGAAAAGGGTTTTCTTCAAATTCCTCCAGCACCAGGTCACCACCCAGCGTTTCGGCCAGCCGGATGGCCAGGGAGGTTTTCCCCGCCCCGATGACCCCTTCGATGGCGATGTAATGGAGGTGGTCAAAGCTTAATTCCATGAGCAATCCAGTTTTTTTCTACCAGTCGCAGCGCGTCGTGCGAAAATCGTTGAGCCAGGCAACACAGGGGTTCCTGCTGATCGGGGGGTACAAATTCCGGGGCCAGGTCCGCCAGTGGCCGCAGCACGAAAGGACGATGAATGTAATCGGCGTGGGGAATGGTTAAATCCGGGCTGTGCAGAACCATCCGATCGTAAAAAATAATGTCCAGATCGATTTCCCTTGGCCCCCAACGTACCCGGGGCACACGGCCCAGGGCTTTTTCAATCTGCTTGAGCTGAACCAGCAATTCCAGTGGGGGCAATGTGGTCAGGAACAGGCAGGCTGAGTTGTAAAAATCGCCCTGGTCCTGGTAACCATAAGGAGGCGATTCGTAGATAGGGGCCACCGCCGTTACCTGCCCTAGCTTTTCCAGCGCCTGAACGGCTGTAATCAGGTACTCCCGGCGCGGTTCTACGTTGGAGCCCAGCGCCAGATAGACCGGTTTTACTTTGAGGCCCGACGACATATCTCCACCTCAACGTTATCCAGAAAACCGTTCATGGCTACCTGGGGTTTACGTACCCGTATCCGAACCAGGGACACGGGAAAATTTTCCAGGATTTGATGGGCAATTTTGTCGGCCACCGTTTCCAGCAGGGTAAATTTGTAGCTGTTAAAAATCTGGCTGACCTGCTGGTAAACCTGGCGGTAATTTACCGTATCTTCCAAGCGATCGGTCTTGACCGCCCGGGAAAAATCGCAACCCAGTTCCACGTCCACCTCAAATTTCTGACCAAGGTCCCTCTCCGCCTGATAATAACCATGGTGGGCGTAAAAGATCATGTTATTCAAACGAATAATGTCCATCGGCTCGTCTGTCATTTGCCACCGCCACCTCCGGAAAGACACACCCACCCTTGTAGAGAAAACAACCTAGCGCACCGCTCAGAGCGAATGATCCACCACTGCCTCAGCAGCCTCGGCGGGATGCCTGGGTTCCGGATAATGGCCATCCAGACAGGCATAGCAGAACCGGTCGGCGCCGCTCACGCAGTCCCGCAGGTCCTCAATCTTCAAGAATTTCAGGGAATCCGCACCCGTGTAGGTGCAAATTTCTTCCAGGGACATGTTGTTGGCAATCAGTTCCTTTCGGGTAGGTGTGTCGATCCCGTAAAAGCAGGAAAACCGCACCGGCGGGCACCCGATGCGCAGGTGCACTTCCCGGGCACCTGCCGCTTTAATCATGCGCACAATTTTGCGAATGGTGGTCCCCCGAACGATGGAGTCGTCCACCATGACCACCCGTTTGCCGTTGAAGAAATCCTTGAGCGGATTAAACTTGGTTCGCACCGATTCATCCCGCATATACTGATCCGGGCGGATGAAGGTGCGCCCCACATAGTGGTTGCGAATCAGGCCGAAGTTGAATGGCACCCCCCGGGCGGCCGCATAGCCCAGCGCGATAAAATTGGCCGAGTCGGGTACCGGCACCACCACATCCACCGGCTCCTCATCGTAGGAAGCCAGTTTGGCTCCGATGCGCTGGCGCACTTCGTACACGTATTCGCCAAATTGGTAGCTGTCCGGGCGGGCAAAGTAGATCAATTCAAAAATGCAATGGTGGGTGGGAACCGGTTCCTCATCCAAATCGGTTAACAGGCTGGACTGGGTACGGGTAGAGTGCATGCCGTGCCGGGAAATGGCCAGGATTTCTCCCGGCTCCACCTCACGGACCGCTTCGGCGCGCAGAATATCCAGCGCACAGGATTCCGATGCCACGGCCACATCATCGCCCACCTGCCCTATTAGCAAAGGACGAAACCCGTGACGGTCCCGAAACACATACAGATACTGGCTGGTCAGAAACAGTGCGGAATAGGCGCCGCGAATGCGGCGCATCAACAGCGCAATGGCTGCGGGAATCTCCAGGCCATGGACTTCATGCTGGTACACAATGAATCGGCCCAGCAGTTCGCCGTCATTGCTGGAAGTAAAATGGACCCCTTTCTGGCGCAGGTCCATGGCCACTTCGTCGTAATTGACCACATCGCCGTTGCTGGCAATGGCGTAAATCGGTCCGCGCAGGGTTTCGATCAGGTAGGGTTGTGCATTCAACAGCGAAGAGCTGCCCCGCGTGGGGTAGCGCACATGCCCCAGCGCGGCAAAACCGGGCATAGTTTCCAAAATTTCGTTGGGGAACACCTCCCGCACATAGCCCATGGCCTTGTGCAACCGCAGCCACTGCCCATCGGAAGCGGCGATTCCGCAACTTTCCTGGCCGCGGTGTTGCTCCGCATACAAGGCTTCCATCACCTGGCGGGCGGCTTGTCGTTCACTGCGCGATACGTATCCGGCAACGCCACACATAGCTGGTTTTCCTTTGAGTGAACGTTCAAATTAACATGCCCC
>RFHE01000277.1 GCA_003696445.1 Calditrichota bacterium
CCTCTACGAGGATGTTGTCCTCCCTTAGAGGCTTTCTCAGGCTACAATAATGAAGCATCTACGATGCTTAAGAAAAGCGTGTCAATCCGCGTACATCCGAGGCTAAAAAAATTTAAAATCAGCCGCAGATTGGCGCGGATGCGCGCGGAAAACGCAACGCAAGCTTTTGCTTGCCGATATGGATTTCAATGAATCGTTTTTTCAGGTCATTCAGTGAAGGTGTCCCATTAAAGAGAAGTCAGCTTGCCGTACCATTTGCGATTGAAGCGACTCCCGCCTTTGAGCGACAAGCGACATGGAGAAATCAACGAGATGTCTCGACTCGGCCGATGAATCGGCCTCGCTCGACATGACATCCCCTGGTGCGCCTTTCTCTTCAAACGAGAGCATCAAATGTCCATTTGCTAACGGGTTTTTTAGCCGCGGATGAACGCGGATTTTCGCGGATAAAGCAGGACATAATTTCGGGCGCAAGTGTGGCGTATTGAAAGCATGAGTCACTTAGAGCCTGTCTTCCCGAGCGCAGCGCCGACCGAAGGGAGGCGCGGAGTCGAGGCATTTCGCTTTTTTTGAATCGTGCCAGTGCTTCGGTAGCCGCGGACTTCACGGCTGCACCAAGTCAGCCTGGAGTTTGTCCCGCCCTTGCGGCGCGCGCGGAATGGAAAACCCTCAGGAGAGATGTCTCGACTCCCCCGCCAATGCGGGGTTGCCTGACATGACATGTGCTGGCGAGTGGTTTTTATCCTTCTAATATCCGTTTCAATCTGCGTTCATTCCAGACCACTTATTTTCAACCGGGGATTGACGCGGATGCTCGCGGAAATTTGCTTCATGCAGGACTAGTCATTTAAACGAACTCTCGGCCATTTCTCCACCACCAACTTCGTAGAAGTTGCATTATTGTAGTCGGGAAGAACAACCCTCTGATTGCCACATCCCTGTAGGGGATGAATAAGCGGGCATTGTGGAATGATTCATCCTCTACGAGGATGTTCTTTTTTGTTGGCGTTCTATTCTGCTACAATAATGAAGCCTTTACGAGGCTTGTTGAGAAAAATCCGTGTTCATCCCTGTCCTATTTTTCACCTGCGGATTAAGGTGGCCTTTTGCCGATAGGCCCGCGAAACACGCGAAACAAACTAAAAGAAAGGATGCCCAAGGAGCCTGCACTCCTTCGTTTGGGTAGCCCCGAAGGGGCTTCACATCGGTAGCCCGGGGCAGCGCCCCGGGATCATCGAGCACCAACCGCAACCCAAAAGCCCAGGAGGGGCGACACAGAGTCCCCGTTTTTCTCATTAACACCGCGGCTTCAGCCCGGTGGGAAAGGAACAACCACCCAACCAAGCACCAACCGTTTCAACGGTTTCTTGGATGCCCGGAAGTGATGCCCGCGCAGAAAAAACCTGAAATTGGGCAACCGTTTCAACGGTTTCTTGGGCAGCTTGCCTTCCGCGCCCCATGCCCACGAGATCCTTCGACTCCCCCGCTTGAGCGGGGCGGGGCTCCGCTCAGCATGACGGCATCACGCATGTCTTCATGTAGAAACAGGGACCATCCTGTTTTAATGACACCAGGCCATTGCCCGGCTCCGGCTGGCCTGCGAAACGCGTGAAATGCACCACAAAACGGTCCCTGCGGACGATTGCGATAGGAGCACTTTCCTCCCTACAGGGCGGGGGCATGGAGAATTTTCAGGAGAAGTCTCCCACCTTCCTGCCCTTTCCCCGGGAACCGAGCGGCACGGAGCACGCGCAATCATCTCAGCGGAGTCAAAGCTCAATTGGCGCTGGACCCAGCCCCCAGCCCGGGCATGGGTGGGCTGGTGCCCATGCCCGGGCCCAGCAGGATGGCGTTAATTAACAGGCGACCACTGCCGTGGAAAAAGGCCCGAAAGAACGGTTCGTCGGCAAACAAAATCACCTGCCCACTGCCCAGGGCCTCCCGCGTGGCATAGGCGGTGTTCTGCCAGCGGGTGCGGGCTTCCGGCCAGAGCAACCCGGAGAGGCGCAGGGTCTTCCCTTCCGACAACCGCGCCACCACCTGCACCGGCTCTTTAGCCAGATAAGCAAAGCTGGT
The DNA here is from genome assembly GCA_003696445.1 of Calditrichota bacterium. Classification (GTDB taxonomy): domain Bacteria; phylum Calditrichota; class Calditrichia; order RBG-13-44-9; family J042; genus J042. The sequence goes on from RFHE01000277.1 coordinate 2,077, forward strand.
GTAAAGCAATACCGGAATGCGTTTGCCCATCCCCAGCGCCAGCCAGTGTTCGCTGTTTAAATCCGCCCGCAAAATGGGGCCCCTTGGCTGAAACAGGCGAAGATGCTCGTCCCACTGAACCAGCTGACTTTTCCCCAGCGGTTTTTCTTTATTCGCCGGTGGGGTGGTGACGGCGGGCGAGGCTTCCCACACGGCCAGGCTGTCCACCGGGCGGTTCAGAGCCCCTTCAAACAGGCGCCGGGCCCAGGCATACTCCTGCAACCTGTCCAGAACTTGCCGGCGGAGCCGAACCCGGGAAAAATGGCGGGCAGTGTCGGCCAGAAAGGCCGCCGAATTACCCGAGGCGATCAGCGTGCCGCCCTGCTGCACCCAGGTTTTTATTTTCTTCAATACGGATTTGTCCAGCACATCTGTGAGCGATTGCGGGCTCCAGGCAGCCGGCAGGATCAGTACATTGTAAGGACGCAAATCGGTTTGGGCAAGCCGGTCCTGATGAACAATGCTGTAGGGCAGCTTCAGTTGCTGGTCCAGCAGGTACCAGAGGGCGGAGAAGCTGGTGGTACTGAAGGCGCTTCCGGCCAGCACAGCCACCCGGGGAGCCACCAGCAACCGAAAGCGATTACCCCCCAGGTCCGGTCCGGCGCTGGTCCGAGCCGTGTTTACGCCCAGAATTTCCACGCCCGTACTGCGGGCAATCTCGGCCAGCCGCGAGGCCAGGGGGTCCTTGTTTTCGTTCCGGCGGATTAACAGGGCGCCGCCGGAAAAGGAGCGGCCGGACACCGAAAAGTCTTCAACAGTGGCTCGCACCTGAATGCCCGCTTCGAACATCCTGACCAGGGCCTGTTCCGCCCGATCGTCCCGCCAGCTGAGCACGTAGCCGTACCCGGCATCCTGATTATAAAGCTGACCCTCCGCCTCCTCCCAGGTCTGCAACAGCATCATGTTGGCCCGGACCGGACGTCCGCTCCAGTAAGCAGCGACGCCGTAGGCCAGGGGCAGGGACCAGGCCGACACTTCGTACAGGCGGGTGCGATGCTGTTTCAACAGCGTTTCCCGCTCCCATTTTAAAAAGTGCGTGCTCATCCGCGGATCAAATTCCAGGATGGCCTGAATCAGGAAGCGCAGGGGCTGATTGGTGGGAATGATCACCGTGCCGGCAGGCAGCGTTTTGCGAACCGGTCCGTCATGCCAGACGTCATGCAGGTCGGGGACGGTAACCGGCGCTTCGGCCAGATAACAGCGAATGCCCTGATGCAGCAGGCGTTTGACCAGCTCGCCCAGCCGGGATGGATTTTCTCCGGGTACCAGATAGTAAGCCGCGGGCTTCCCGGAACCTACCCCACGCACCGCCTCACGGTAGTGCCGGTAATAGGCTCGGAGAATCGCCTGCCGGTTGGCGGCCAACGTGCTGAGGTTGCTCAACGAACTGACCAGCTGGTGTTCCACTGCCTGGCGGTAGGTCAGCCGCGTGCCATCAGGACGGAGCACTACGGTGCCCTCGGTTCCAGCCTGTTCGTACAGAATGGGAATGGCGCCCCGGTAGTAAGGCCAGTTGCTGCCGTAGCCGGGGTACCAGTCCTCCAGCCACTCGCGGGTGTAATAGCTCCAGCCATGCTGGTCGAAAGCCCGCGCCTGGGCCTGAGAAAACTTGTGCACCCAGTTTTTAAGGGCACCGGTAATGTTGGGATTGAGCGGCTCCCGCGCCGGTGGAAACAGATAAGTATCCAGCGATCCCATCTCGTGGGCATCTACCACCAGCTGGGGGTGCCAGTAGGCCACCGCCTTCACCCGGGCCCAACTTTCCGGGTTCACCAGTGGAAACCAATCCCGGTTCAAGTCGAACAGGAAATGATTGCCCCTGCCCCAGGGCCACACACCGGTATGCTGGATGCTCTGGACATCGGGATTGGGCCGGCTGCTCTGCCACTGCTGCATCATGGCCAGAAAGCGTTCCCGGCCGTCGGGATTCTCCATGGGATCGATCCCCACCACCAGCTGGCGGCGCAGGGCCCTGGCCAGGGAATCTTCGCCGGCCACCAGCCGGTAGGCCAGCCAGACGGCGGCATCGGTGCCGGAGAGCTCGTCGCCGTGGATGCTGTACATCATCCAGGCTACCGCCGGGGAGTGGCGAATGATTGGTTCCGCTTCCGCCTGGCCGGTGGCCCCCGGATCGGCCAGTGCAGCCAGCTGCCGGCGAATCTCCTCCCGCCGCTTCAAGTTCTCCGCCGAACTCACCAGCAGGTAAACGAGCGTTCGGCCTTCAAAAGTGTGGCCGTTTTCCACCAGTACCGCCCGTTCGGATTGGCGGTCCAGGAGCCGGAAATAGGACACCACCTCATCGTAGCGCAACGGCCGCTCACCGGGTTCAACCCCCAGGGCTTCCTTCGGGCTGGAAATACCGGTTGCGTAGGCCTGCTGCTCCTGCGCCAATCCCGGTTGGCCCCACATCGCCAGGGCGAAAACCACCAGGTGTAGAATCATTCGCCTTCTCATAAAGACCTTTCCCCTGTTGTTTTCCGTTTTGCAGCCAATTTAGACGGTTGCCGGCAAACAGCAAATAGGGGCTGGAAGAATCCGGCTTCCACCGGGTCGAATTTTTTCTAAATGCAAAACCGGACCGGCTGAGGTTAAATTTTGCCTTTCCGGATCGGTCAAGTGAATGGTTCAGAAATGGAGGGTGCGAAGGTGGCTAAACGCGTGATGTTGGTACTCGGATGGTTCTGGCCGGTGCTGTTGTTTGCCCAGTGCCTCTTTCAGTCCCACCAGATTTCCTTCCCCGGCACGGTGCAATGGGTTCATTTTTCCCCGGCCTCCTGGAAAGACAACGCCTCGCCGTTGAGCCATGCCATTGTGGAACTGGAGGATCGGTTACTGTTTTACGACGGCTCCGGGCAGGTGAGCAAAGAAGTCAGCAAAGGCAAAGGGGGCATTTTTACGGTAAGCAAACAGGGGCGTTACCTGGTGGTCTTCGAGCGCGTCAAAGAGGCCACCCCAGCCGAACCGGGCCTGGACCGCTACCTGGTTTACGACCACAAAGGGCAATTGCTGTGGAGCAAGGAGGAGCAAAAAATCCACGACCTCCCCGAGCCGGTGGGATTTGTTTACATCTCGGACCTGGATGGCACGGCCATCTTCGTTTACGATTATCGGAGAACCATCGAGTTTTACGACCGAACCGGCCGGCTGATTCGAACGGTGCATGCCCCCATCGATCCCTACTTTGAAGGGGATGTATCCCGGGACGGGCGGTATTTTGGATTTGTTACCGGGCGGCGGGGTAAGGTGTGGCTGGCCCTGTACAGCAGCCATGGGGATTCTCTGTGGCAGCAGCCCTTTCCGGGAGAAAAAATTAAAGGACACCTTTTGCTGAACCCGGATGCCTCCCGAATCGTGGTCAGCGCCTACCATTTCAAACGCGTCCAGGGGAAACGAAAACACCGGCTGGTTGGCAAAACCCTGGTTTTCAATCGCTCCGGGGGGTTGCTGCGCAGCCTGCCCATCTACTTTTCCAAAGCCGCTTTTTCCGGCAACAACCAGTATTTAATCCTCGCCCACAAAGAATCGGTCCATCTGGTTCGCCTGAGGGACGGGCAAATTTTGTTCAGTAAGGAGAACTTTCTCCGTGCTCACGAACCGAATCGGGATTGCGAGTTGCGTTCCGTGAGCGCCGCGCCCACCGGGCAGTTTTTCCTGCTGGGCTGTTCGCAGGCCAATACTCAGGGCCCCTGGTCACCCAAAATTTTTCTGCTGGACCGGCCCGGGCGGGTCATCTGCAGCCGGGAGTTTCCCAAGCGGTTTGTATCGCCCACCTTCCCGGATTTTGCTCAATTGAGTGCGGATGGCCGAATGCTGGCGGTGGTGTTTAAAAACAGCATCGAAGTGTATCGAATTAACCGGTAATGGTGCTGTCCAAAAAGAACAGCAAGTTGCATTTATTTGCGAATATTTGCATATCGTCGCTTGTATTATTGGAGTGCTTTTACTTGCAGTTTTTCAACTAAACACGGCAATTTAGGCAAAACCAACAATCTTGTATCCCTTTACTTGTAGAAAACTCACCCCCTTCGTCCCATCTCTTGCAAGAGAGGGGGTTGGGGGGTGAGTTGATTTAAGTTCCACGCCATTGAAAAAGTTGTTTGCATAAATTTACAGTCTTCCATTCTTTTTAGACAGCCCCGGACGAATCCGGGAGGCTACGCTTCCGGCACGGGAACCCCTGATGAGTGTTGGAAGCCAGCTGGGAGCTGCCATTGTTCCGGGGTCATTCTGAGGGGAGCCCCGCCCCGCTCAAGCGGGGTAGTCGAAAGATCTCAAAGCAACAGACACAGGCAGTTGGTGTCTTCCAGGGCCACAGGCGCGTTGAGAAAACTTTGACCGTTGAGGATAGGCTTTTTAAGCGCAAGCCTCGTAGAGGCTTCATTATTGTAGTCCTGGGAAACGCCTAAATAAAAAGACATCCTCGTAGAGGATGAATCATACCACA
>RFHE01000278.1 GCA_003696445.1 Calditrichota bacterium
ACTGTAAATTTATGCAAACAACTTTTTCAATGGCGTGGGACTTAAATCAACTCACCCCCCAACCCCCTCTCTTGCAAGAGAAGGGACGAACGGGGTGAGTTCCCTAAAAATAAAGGGATACAAGAGCGTGGGTTTTGCCTAAATTGCCGTGTTTCGTTGAAAAACTGCCAGTGAAAGTACTCCGCTAATACAAACGAATATATGCAAATGGTTGCAACTATATTCAAGATGCTTTCCTTTTTAGACGGCTTCGGTTCACAAAAAAATAATGGTTACTAAAACAGGAGTCTCTTCCCATGCGCAAAATAATGCCGCTGCTTGCCGCCCTGGTTTTACTGGCCTGCCAGAGCAAATCTTCGCTACGCCAGGAGGTACAGGCCTTTCTGGATGATTACACCCAGACTTTCCAGAAGCTTTACTACAAGGCATCGCTGGCCGAATGGAAGGCCAATACCATGATTATTGAAGGGGATACCACCATCGAGGCGGCCAGCCGGCGGGCGCAGGAGGCGCTGGCCCGGTTCACCGGTTCCATCGAAAATATCGAAAAGGCCCGAAAATACCTGAAACAGGCCGACCAACTCGCCCCCCTTCAGGTTAAACAATTGAAGGCCATTCTTTACATGGCCGCGGACAAGCCGCAAACCGTTCCTCAGATCGTCAAGGAGCGCATTGCGGCGGAAACCCAGCAAACCAAAACCCTGTTTGGATTCGATTTTAAAATTGACGGCCGCTCGGTGAGCACCAACGATATTGATCGAATTTTGACCGAATCCAGCGATTTGACCGAACGCCTGAAAGCCTGGGAAGCCAGTAAGGAAGTGGGCAAGGCCCTCAAGCCCGGCCTGGTCCGCCTGCAGAAGTTGCGCAACGAGACGGTGCGCGCCCTGGATTATCCCGATTATTTCACCTACCAGGTTTCCGATTACGGGATGAGCACCGAGGAAATGCTTGCGCTGATGCGCAAACTGAATCGCGAGCTCTACCCCCTCTACAGGGAGCTGCACACGTATGCCCGCTACGAACTGGCCAGGAAATACGGCGTGTCCAAGGTGCCGGATCTGATTCCCGCACACTGGCTGCCCAACCGCTGGGGACAGGACTGGAGTGCGCTGGTCAAGGTGAAGGGCTACGATCTGGATGGGGTGTTGAAGCAAAAAAGCGCCGAGTGGATTGTAAAGCAGGCCGAACGGTTTTACATCAGCGTGGGTTTTCCTCCCCTGCCCCAATCATTCTGGGAAAAATCCAGCCTGTATCCGCTGCCCCCGGACGCCGGGTACAAGAAAAACAACCACGCATCGGCCTGGCATCTGGACCTGGACAAGGACGTGCGGAGCCTGATGAGCGTGGTGCCCAACACCGAGTGGTACGAGACCACCCACCACGAACTGGGCCACATTTACTATTACATCAGCTACAGCCGGCCGGAGGTGCCCATTTTGCTCCGCGAGGGGGCCAACCGGGCCTTTCACGAAGCCATGGGCAGCCTGCTGGGCCTGGCCGCCATGCAAAAGCCGTTTCTGGTCCACCTGAACCTGGTGCCGGCCGATACAAAGGTGGATGAAATGCAATCCTTGCTCAAGGAAGCACTCAACTATGTGGTGTTTATTCCCTGGTCCGCCGGCGTGATGACGGAATTCGAGTACGAACTGTACACCAACGAGCTGCCGCCCGATCAGTTCAACCGGAAGTGGTGGGAGCTGAAAGAGAAATATCAGGGCAACGCCCCGCCTGAACCACGCGGGGAAACCTTCTGCGATGCCGCCTCCAAAACCCATATTAACAACGATGCCGCGCAGTATTACGATTATGCCCTCTCCTACGTCATTTTGTTTCAGCTTCACGATTACATTGCCCGGCAGATTTTGCATCAGGATCCCCATGCCACCAATTATTACGGCAATAAGGCGGTGGGAGATTTTCTGCGCAGCATTATGGAGGTGGGTCGCACGCGGGACTGGCGGGAGCTGATCCGCGAGGTGACCGGGGAAGACATCAGCGCGCGGGCCATGCTGGATTACTTTGAGCCGTTGCTTAACTATTTAAAGGAAAAAAACAAGGGGCGGCGCTACACTCTGCCACCCCTGGCGGACTGAGGCAGGATTTCAGCGGGACTGGAGCTGGAACTGGCGGAACCTCTCCAGCTCCTCCCGGACCGCCTGAACGACCATGGCAATGACGGTGGCATCGTCGATGAATCCGATGCCGGCCAGGAAATCGGGCACAATATCCATGGGGTTGAGAAAATAGAGCAGTGCGCCGACCATCAGCACCAGCGCCTTCCAGGGGACCCGTCGGTATTCGCCCCGCACATAGGCCCGAACCAGATTGAGCAGCAACTCGAGCTGATCCCAGACCCGATTCAATTGCTGCCGATAGCGCTGAGCCTTCTCGGCGGCCTCCCGCAGCAGGTGCTGCAGCGCCTCCTGGTCCTGAGCCACCTGGGCCGCCTGCGCCTCATCCAGACCGGAAGTCTTCAGCAACTGCCCATCTCCCCTGCCCTGATCCATATCGGACTCCTTCGCTTGTTTCCAATTCTCTTCTTAATTTACAGTTTACAGAGCGGTGAGGGTTTCGCAAAATTGAAAATCATCCGCCGGAATCTGTGAAACGTACCGATTCCGGATTGCAGGGTTGCAGGTTGAATTGAACTGATGGATACTGACAGGGACGCGCGGATGGCTGCGTTACGCTTGGTGATACGGGTTTTGGCCGTGGGGTTGTTCTGCCTGGGCACGGTGGCCTGGGGAGGTGCCTTTCCCTGGTTGTTAAGCGCCCTGCGCCCGCAGACGGCTCTGTGGACCAGCTTTCTGGGCGGGGCCGGAGTGTTCCTCTTGCTGTGGGGGCTATGGCTTTCCCGGAGGCCGGGTTTCTGGAGCATTCTGGAGCATGAGCTGACCCACGCCCTGTTCGCCCTCCTGTTTTTCAAGCGGGTCTATTCCCTGCGGGTACAGCGCAGGCGCGGCGGCGCGGTGACCATGGAAAGCGGCAATGTGGTGATTGCCCTGGCCCCTTATTTTTTTCCACTGCTCACCGTGGTGCTGTTAGTGCTCAAACCCCTGGTTCGCCCGGGCTTGAATCTGATCTGGAGCAGCCTGCTTGGTTTCAGCCTGGCTTTCCACTGGACCAGTCTGTTTCAGGAATTTCAGTTTTCTCAACCGGACATTCGATATGCCGGCCGCATTACCTCCCTTTCGACAGTGGTTTTCTTCAACCTGTTTTTCCTGGGCCTCACGCTGGCGGCCCTACCCGAACACGGGCGTCTGGTGGAGGAGTTTCTTCGGATAGGCCTCCAAAACGCCCTGCAGGCAGGAAGCACCTTCTGGTCGATGCTTCAACAATTGGTTGGTTCACTGATTTCCGGCTCTGTCTGACCCTAACCACCGGCGTAAAGGCCCGTTCACAGCATGCCACCCCACCTGTAGGCCATAATTCGAATTGATTTGCCTTCGCCGTTTCGCTAAACTTGGACGCATGCCGTAGCAATGAAAGGCAGGGAGTTTTTTAAAGCGATGAAACTACCGACCCCTACTCGGAAAATTAAACCGCGGGTGGATGAAACCACCCTGATGGTAAACGAAATATTTTACAGCATCCAGGGAGAATCCTCCCATGCAGGCCGCCCGTGCCTGTTTGTCCGGTTGACCTATTGCAATCTTCGCTGCAGTTACTGTGATACTGAATACGCTTTCTATGAAGGGCAACCCAGGCAGATCGACAGCCTGTTGGCCGAGATTGTGGATCATCCCTGCCCGGTGGTAGAAATTACCGGGGGCGAGCCGCTGCTACAGCCGGCCGTATTCCCGCTGATGAAAGCACTGTGCGAGGCCGGAAAAACCGTTCTTCTGGAAACCAGCGGGAGCCGACCGCTGGAGAAGGTTGATCCGCGGGTAATTAAAATTGTGGATTTTAAGTGTCCCTCCAGCGGCATGGCCGGCAAAAATCTGGAATCCAACGTAAATTGCCTCTCTCCACGGGACGAGGTCAAATTTGTTGTAGGCACCCGCGAGGACTTCGATTGGGCGGTGGCCTTTGTGGAAAAGCATCGGCTGGCCTCGCGCGTGGGCTGGATCCTGTTTTCGCCGGTCTGGGGGCAATTACCCCCCCTTCAGTTAACGGAATGGCTGTTAGGGGAGCCCCGGTTGCGGGCACTGCCCAGCGTACGCCTGCAATTACAAATGCACAAATTCATCTGGCCCCCGGACCAGCGGGGTGTGTAGCCCAGGGCCGAAATTTCCTGACTTTTCAGGTGAAACACCAATCAATCAAATGAGGGAAGTGAGCGAACCGATGGACATAAAAAAGACGGTTAAAATTGGCGATACCTTTTACTGGGAAATGGGCCATCGCCTGCCCTACCACAGCGGGGGCTGCGAAAATATTCACGGCCACTCCTACCGGTTGGTGGTAGAGGTGGAAGGCACCACCGACCGACGCGGCATGGTGATGGATTACTACGAGCTGCGGGCAATCGTTCAACCCATCCTGAGCGAAATTGACCACTGTTTCATGTGTTCTACCGATGATCAGCTCATGATGGCGTTTCTTAAAGACAGTCCGTTCAAGGTGGTGTATGTGGATTTTCCCACCACGGCGGAAAACATTGCCCGTTATTTGCTCACACGAATTGCCGAGAAACTGAAAACCCACCAGGGCATAGAAGCCCTGACCGTTCGGGTCAGCGAAACGCACAGGGATTTTGCCGAGTGCCGCTGCGAGTTTCGTTGAAGCAGGCGGCTTCTTCTTGCAGAGGTTGTAACAAAGGTAGGTAAGCAGAAAAAACGTCCGGAAACAGTTACCATGAAACCGTCCAATAAAGAGTCCCGCCCGCTGGCGATCGTGCTGGTCAGTGGCGGCATGGACAGCTGCGTGACCGCAGCCATTGCCCATCAGGCGCATCGCCTGGCCTTCCTGCATGTGAATTACGGCCAGCGAACCGAAGCGAGGGAACGCAAGGCTTTTCACGACATCGCAGACCACTACCGGGTTCCTCAATCGCTGAGGCTGGAGGTCTCCCTGAAACATCTGGCGCAGATTGGCGGTTCGGCGCTGACCGACGAGGCCATTCCCGTCCCGAAAGCCAATCTGGATTCGAAAGAAATCCCGGTCTCCTACGTGCCGTTTCGGAATGCCCACCTGTTGAGCATTGCCGTAAGCTGGGGCGAGGTGTTAGGGGCCCGGAAAATTTTTATCGGCGCGGTGGAGGAGGATGCTTCCGGGTACCCGGATTGCCGGGAGGTGTTCTACCAGGCGTTTAACCGGGTGATTGAGCTGGGCACGCGCCCGGAGACCGATCTCCACATCGAAACGCCGCTGATTCACATGAAAAAGTGGGAAATCGTCCGCGAAGGGGTGCGGCTGAATGCCCCCCTCCATCTGACCTGGTCCTGCTACCAGCGGGAAGATGTGGCTTGCGGCGAATGTGACAGCTGTGCCTTCCGGCTGCGGGGCTTTCAGCAAGCCGGAATCGAGGATCCCATTCCTTACCTGCGCCGGCCCGATTACCTGAAACAGGCTTAGTCCG
>RFHE01000279.1 GCA_003696445.1 Calditrichota bacterium
AGAAGGGTTAACACCACCAGCGATACGGCAAACACCAGCAACATTTCTTTCGGCGTATCAATCCCCAGCGAGGGAAGAAAATTCAACCATTCCGGCAGAGGATTGGGAATGATGACGTAATCCAGGATCAGCTTGAGCGGCCAGGGGGTAAGCGCGGACAGGATGATGGTCAAAAACAAACAGGAATAGGCAAGGATCAGGGTCCGGGCATACGGCTTATAATGCCGGCCGAAAATTTTAAAGGTCTGCACCAGGGCCCTGATGTTGAGCCCTTCGCGCGGCGCCTTCCGGGATTTCTTCCGGTTTTTCTTGAGTTTTTTATTTTTTTTGCTCACAGCAGGTTACGACTCCTCTTTTACCCGATGGCCGGTAATGGCTGCAACAAACATTGCCACTGCTTGGTGTTCGAGAGCAGATCCAGGGCCAATGCCAGAGCCTCCTCTGCCCTCCCCTCCACTACAGGCGCCGCTTTGACCTCAATGACCAGACGCCGTACCAGAGCCAGGGCCAGAAATCGATTCAACAGCCGGTCGGAAAACCCATGCCAGCTGGTGTAAACCTCTAAAAAAGCGGTGGCCAGTTGAGCAAACCGATCTTTCAGATGGGTTCGCAGGGAAAGCAGAAAATTGGCCAGATCTAGTTCTGGCCAGGTGATGGCCGCGCTGTCGAAATCGAGAATCACGGCTCGGCGGTCCTGAAACAACAGTTGGGTGGGACTGTAGTCCCCATGGCAAATTCGCGTCTCGCCCTCCACACTCAGTCCGGCCTTATCCAGTTCGGCAAACACCTGCACCAATGTTGCCTCTGCTTGCGCGGGTAGCCGATCGGCCAGGGTTTGCCTGGCCTTTAAGGCAAACTTTTCCACCCAGAATGGCCAGCTGCGCCGAGGGAAAACGCCATCTTCCGGCAGCGGCAGGGTATGCAACCAGGCCAGTGCCTGTGCAGCCGCCCGAACCCACTGGTTTTGAATCCTTACCGGCACCTGCGCATCAAAGGCCCTCCCCTCCACTTTAGTCATCAAAATACCGTCCAGCTCCGGCAGGTAGCAGAGCGGTTCAGGCATCCCTCCCTCTGCCTTTACTGATGAGCATTTACCCGCCTCCCATAGCCAGCGCATTTTCTGGTAAATGGAACGTCCCCTTCCCTTGCGGGACAGTTTCAGGATCAACTGCCTATCGCCGCCACCGGCAGGAAAGCACACCCAGGCAACCGCCTGTTTGCCCGGTTTGTGCTTCAACAATCTGATGTCTATTGGAATCCCGGGCGAGGCCAGCCCTTTCGCTACCAGACACCGGCGGAGCTTTTCTTCCAAATCTCCCTGCCGCAGCGCTGGAATTTTAGCGTCCTGGGTTAATATCATGGCAAATCCGTTCGCCTGCCTAAGAGGATGGAACCCAGAAAGTGGGGGTATCGATTGATCAATAGCCCTCCACCTCGGTGCGGGTGCTCAATTTGACCGTCATGCCCACCACTTCAATCACGTCGCTTTCAGCATCCATGGCCGTAATGTAGCCCTGCAGCTCTTCCACGTAATAGCCCTTGGGCTCCTGAACCTTCACCTTTTCCACCTCAAAGCCGCTCTCCGGAGAATAGGTTCCCTTCAACTTGACAATCTCACCCACTTTTAAATCGGCCAGATCCAGATCCCGGCGATCGGCGCTGCGAATCACCGTGTCGGGACCCAGCGTAATATCCCGGCCGAGCAGGCGAATGGTATTGCTCTCCACATCTACCCCCTGCAGGCGCCCTTCCATGACCGCATCCACATCCCCGGGCTTCACCTTCACTTCCAGGGCATTAAAATTTCCCTGCTCGTCCACATTGCCTTTCACCTTCACGCGTTGTCCAACCTGCAAATTCAAGAGAGCCTGTACTTCACCCATACCGCTTTTCCTCCTTAGTTTAAATTCCCGGTGGTTTCCAGAAAATCAATGGTCTGATCTCTCAGGATAACTGTTCTCGAATCCAGATAAACGGGAATACCCATCAGCACCAACTGCCCGTGTTCGGGATGTACCTGCTGGATGGTTCCCTTCAGCATTTCCACGTTGAATTCCAGTGTTTCCTTCACCCGCACCTTTTCAATTTTGAAATCTTCCTCCGGGCCGAGTTTGCCTTTCAGCTTGATTAACTGTCCGGGCCGGAGCTGACGGAGCGCGGCCATTTGCCCACTTTCGTCTTTAAAAGAACAACCAGCGGGTATCTGCCACCATCGGTCGCAGAGCCGCAGGCGGGCGCCGTCCCCATCTACCCCCTGCAAAAGACTCTCCAGCACCCACTCACTACCCATTTCGTACTCAATCTCAACGGCCAGAAAGCCCATTCCCGAACGATATTTGCCAGAAATTTTCACGTAATGGCCGGGGTGTACTTCATCGAGACTTAAAAATCGCTTGCCATGCCCCATAATCGATTCGAATGACCCAAGTTAGGTTTCCAGAACTTCCTGAATTGTGACCGATTGCCCATATGCACGGTCCACACAATTAATGGCTTTGTTCAGCATCTTGTTAATCTTTCTGGACCATCCCTTTTCCTGGTGACGCAGCAGCTTGCAGGCCCGGCGAAGATGGGTTAAACCCTCGTAAATCAGCACCCGATGGAGAAAATTGCCGCCGGTGTGTTGCAGATATGTTTTCAGGAATATCGGCAGCAACGGGGCCAGCTCGGGGTATTTTTTCGCCTTGCCTTTTAGAAAGACCAGCAGATTGCCCACATCCACCGCCGGATCGCCGAAGCTGATGGCATCGAAATCAATCAACCAGATGCGGTCCCGCTGCACGTGGACCTGCCCCAGGTGAAAATCCCCGTGGATGGCCCCGTACTGGATGGTTTGGTCGGAGGTCAGATAGCGGCGCGCCTGCTGGAGGATGTAATCGACCCGCGGTTCACAATCCGGCAGGGCCAGTATCAGGAACGGATAGCGGGGATGGCACCGGAGCAAAAACTCGTCCAGGGTAAGGGGCGGTCCATCGGCCAGAGGGGCGGCATGGAATTTGGCCAACGCCTCGGCCAGCCGGCGGAGCAGATCGGCGGAAGGCCGGGCCAACAGGGCATCCTTATAGGGTTTACCCTGCACTTCTTCTTGAAACAGCATGCAAATTTCCGGGTAAAACCCGTACGGCCTGGGGATCGAAATGCCATCCGGGGCATCGCTGTGAAAGCCAGCGTCCCAGATCCGCTTCATGACCTGGTAGGTCCCCTCTCCCCGGCCCGGCTTAAAAACCTTGCCAATGACCCGCCACCGGTGGGTCCGACCATTGCCGGTACCCTTTAGATCCACCCGGTAACGAAGGACGCAGCGCTGGGTACGCTGCCGCAAGACTTCAATGTCCAACTTCTTCACCGTTGCATCCGGGTGGAGGTACTGACGGGCCATCTGCTCCAGATAGCGGCCCATTTTCTGCCGATCCAGAGCATCGGGCAAGGTCTTCAGTTTAGGGCTTTGCGAAATTCTCTCCAGCAGTTGCTCGCTTCTCATCATCGCTATCGTGTCATTTGTCAACGGGGTTACTGGAAAGCGAGGGCGACATCTGGGCCACAGCCGGGGAGTAGCACGGCACGCTGGTCCCATCCTCACCCCCCACCAGCAAATCAAGAATCTTCCGGACGTTTACCCGGGCATTGAAATTTTGCTCCACTGTCC
>RFHE01000280.1 GCA_003696445.1 Calditrichota bacterium
GGAGGTGATCTGGTGAAGGTTTATTCGCTTTCGGGAAAGGCGATGGGACGAAACTTGTAGCCGTAGTGGATGAGCCCGCGCTCATTTTCCTCGCTGATTTTTCGAACCACCATTTCCACTGGCATGCCAATGCGTACTTCTTCAGCATCTACATCGGTAAGTTGCGCGGTAATACGGGGGCCTTCATTCAGATCAATTAAGGCAACAATGTAGGGAATTTGAAACTCGAATTTTGGAGTAGTCTGGTACAACACGGTGAAGCTGTAAACCGAACCTTTTCCTGAGAAAACGAACTCGCTCAGCTCTGAGTTGTAACAGTGCGGGCAAACCTGTCGCGGTGGGAAGAACAGGTTCTGGCATTGGGGGCATTGCGATCCCACCAAACGGTAGCGTTGGTTGCGTAGTCGCCAATTCCGGGGTATTCCCATTGTTCAACCCTTACGGTTTATTTCGACCAAGAATTGTCGTGACTACCGATGCGCCACTGCCGCCGATATTCTGGGTCATGGCGTATTCCACGCCCTCCAATTGCAAGGGCTGCGGCGCACGTTGCTGAAATTGTAGAACTGCCTCTACAATTTGGTAAATCCCCGTGGCGCCTACTGGGTGTCCTCTGGCCTTTAATCCGCCGGCAGTGGCCATGGGCAATCTACCGGTGAGCTGGAAAATACCCTCGTTAGCCAAGCGCACAGCCTGTCCCTGCTCGGCGAAACCGGCCGACTCCAGTGAAAGCGCCGACATAATGCTGAAGGCATCGTGCAATTCAAAAAGGCGAATCCGGGAATGGTCAAGGGAAGCCCTTTGCAAAGCTTTTCTGGTGCTGACTTCAACACCCTTCATCCAGAGAGGGTCTTTGCGGTTATCCAGAGCGATGGTATCCGTACCGATTTCGCAGGCGTGCACCCAAACCGGGATTTGTGGACCGGCTGCACGTGTTTCCTCGGCCGTTATAACCACAGCCGCAGCTCCATCGGCAACCGGGCTGGAGTCCAATAAGCAAATGGGATCGGCTACCATCCGGCTTTTTTCGTACTGGTCCCGACCGACCTCGAAGTGAAATAGGGCATTGGGGTTGGCCTGTGCATTCTCGTGGGCCAGCTGAACGAAAGGGGCGAAGTCCGATTTTTGGTAACCGTATTCGTGCATGTAGCGCCGCATGAGCAAGGCATTTAAGGCTACAAAACTAATGCCCATTGCGGCTTCATAATCGGCATCGGCTGCGGAGGCCAGCCCCTCGGTGGTAGCGTGGATGCTGCGTTCGGTCAATTTTTCCACTCCAACGGCAACGGCCGTGCGGACGGCTCCGGAAGCCACCGCCAGGACGGCCTGCCGAAAAGCGGCCGCACCAGAGGCACAGGCCAGTTCAACCTTCACTGCTTCAATACCCCTCAGGCCCGCATAGTCGGCAATCAGCACGGCCAGATGTTCCTGGGAGGCCATCATGCCGCTTAACATATTGCCGACAAAAAGGGCTTCTACCTTTGGGTCAGCGGCGTCTTCCAGCGCAGCCCAGATGGCTTGCACAGCCAGCTCCCGAAGCCCCACATCCCAGTGTTCTCTAACCGGGGTTTGACCAACCCCTGTAATGGCCACAGGTCTCATATTTGCCTCTCAATGGAGAACAATTTTCTTACGCCAGCGAGCATACTGAGTATAATTCACGGTTTTTTCCCGCTGAAGGTACATACGCGTCAGAGGCGCCAAACGCCGCCTGGCTTCAATGTGCTCACTCACAATAAAACTCATTGCATCGCTTCCGGCTCCGGAGCCGAAACTCACCATCAGGATTCGCTGGCCGGGCTGGGCCTCATCCAGGACCGCTGTCAGTCCCAGGGGAGATGCCCCGGCGTAGGTGTTGCCAATGTGCGGTGCCAGCAAACCAGCCCGAATTTGTTCGTTGCAAAAGCCCAGTTCCTGGGCCACTTTTTGGGGGAATTTGCTGTTTGGCTGATGAAATACTGCCGCGGCGTAATCGGACGGTTGCCTCCCAAGCCCATCCAAGAGTCTGCGGGCTGCCTGGATAATGTGATGAAAGTAGGCTGGTTCCCCTGTAAATCGATGGCCATGTTCCGGATACAATTGATGAGCCCGACGGAAGAAATCCGGTGTGTCGGTCACGTAGCTGTAAGAGGCTTCCAAAATGGCCACTGATTGCTCAGCCGGGCCAATAACAAAGGCCGCTCCACCGGCAGCAGCAGTGTACTCCAGGGCATCGCCCGGCCGACCTTGTGCTGTATCCACGGCAACTGCCAAGGCATAATCGCCCATGCCGCTGCCGACAAAACCAAAAGCTGCCTGCATGGCCTCGGTTCCTGCCTTACAGGCAAATTCAAAATCGGCCGCGTTTACATTTGGCGTAATGCCCAGTGCTTCGGCGACGATTGTTCCGGAGGGTTTGACCGCATAGGGATGGGACTCCGATCCCACCCACACGGCGCGAATTTGTTGTGGAGAGACCCCCGCTCGGCAAAGTGCATTCTGGCCGGCCTCAATGGCCATAGTCACAGTATCTTCATCGGGTCCGGGGACACTTTTTTCCCGGACGGGCAAAACCGCCTGATCCACACGGCCTTTCCAAACCTCGGCAATTGCAGCAGCAGGTAATCGATAACGTGGCACGTAAGATCCATAACCAACAATTCCGATATCTCGCTGCGTTTTCAAAATGGAATCCATGTGAGCACCTTCTTAACTGTTTAAAAATGCCCTGAATTTAATAGCTCTTGTGGATTTTAGCAAAATTTTTTGTTTATTGAGGTGCATTTTGTCATCCGTATATTTAAATACTAAAGCACTCGAATTTGAAAAAAGGCTTTCTGCTAAGTTTACTCAGGGTTGAACCGAGAAAATGCATGAGTGCCGTCGGCTTTGGCGTCAGCTTTAAATCCCCTATTGTTCTGTTACCACAGGGGGATACCTTTCTCTTTAGACAAGAAAAATCATGAACATAGTCTCCTGGCTGTGATAAAGGAGCAGAGGCTTGGTATGTGTAGTTCCACCTTAGTGCAAAACAGGTAGTGGGTACTTTTTTGCCGGCTTCAAATTTAAAAAGCTATCGCGTTGAACAAAAAAGATTAAATGCCAAGATTTTTGTTTAAAAACAGTTGAATTGCCTGTTGGTATCAACATTGTTTTACAATAAACATAAATCTAAATATTTTTTAGTAATGGATGAAAAAACAAAGCTTGTAATATTAATAGGAAAAGAAATATTGCCTAACCGGCTTAGATAAATTAAAGTGAATTGTTAATGATTTTGTTTTTGTGAAATTTGACAAAAGTAAAGTAAAATTTGGGGTGCACTTTGAAAACAATTAAAAAAGTGTTTGAAGAATTTTTAAAAGATCAACAGGATCGATTGTCCAAGAAAACTTATGCTGAATATGTGGATGCAATGTTTCTTTTTGAGCAATATTTAAATGATTACGGTCACCAAGGTCTTAAGCTAAAAGAGCAGGAATATTTTGAACAAGAGTTTAATAAGGGCAGAGAGTTTAATGAAAGTTTTGAAACTGATAAAATCAATTCTTTCCATATCAAAGGGTTTTTTGCTGATTTTTTGATTCATAAAGTTTTGCATGGAAAGCAGATTGTAAAATCAACGTTTCGGGTTATAAGGAAATATTTGAAATGGGCAAAAGGAAAAGGATATTTGCCTAATGAAAACTATAAAGAACTACTGGAAACCACCGAAAAGCTTAAAGACGAAATTCTTCAAACGATAAAATTCTGGGATTTGCTACAAGATTATGTTTATCTAAATCAACCTTTGAAATGCCTTAAAATTGTGAATGGATATTTTTGGATTACAAAAATTGAACCTGGAAAATTGTGGCTGGAAGATTACATTGAAGGTAAGAAGGTCGGACCTGTAGTCGTTAACAAAAAAATAACTTCAGAATGTAAATTAGGTTGGGTGGTGTCGTTGGAACTCTGTAAAACTGCGAAAGGGTGGCGCATTTTAGAGGTCTGGAACGTTTATCCTCTTTAAGAAAATTAGAGTTGTTGCCTTTACGTTGGTGTTCTTGTGATTGGTAAAAAATGAAAAGGGATAAAATGGCTATAAATATTTTCTTTTCTTACAGTTGTTTTGATCTTGTCAGGCGCCCTTTCTGCTAAAAATCCTTATTGTTTATTGCTTCGGTAAGCGTGAAAAATACAGTTAAAGCCGCATTCAGAATTTGGAGTTGTCCAAAAAAGGATTGATTACTATATGTTTATGTAAACAACTAATTCACTTGAACGGGATTTAAGTCAACCCTCCCCCCCAACCCCTTCTCTTGCAATAGAGGAGGCGAAGCGGGTGAAATCCCTACAAATAAAGGGTTACAAAGGTGATGATTTCGCCTAAATTACCGTGTTTAGTTGGAAAACTGCAAGTACACCCCCCTCCACTAACACAAACGAAGATTTGCAATAATGCGCCAATATATTCACTGTGCTTTACTTTTTGAACAGATCCAGGATTTCGTTGTGGTTATTAGTTACCCAATGAAGAAATATTGATGAGGATCAAAAAACACGCCGGATAATTTAAACCATTTGCCAGCATAATTGGGTAAAAATTCTTGCTCAGATCAATATACCCCGATTTGAAATCAGGTTACCCCTTTTAGTATTTTGCTGCCATAATCCAGAAGAATTGTTTTCCCCTACACATAAAACCCGAACATAGTGGATTAAAGTACTTTAAAACACGCCGATCCACTGAGGATGCAACAAAATCGACTTGCGTGTTGACGAAGCTACTGCAACAGCATAGGCAACGTGGACCATTAGAGTGTTGGTTGTTAAAAGAAGCGGGGCGTTCCCTTGACCTGGAGCGGAATGCGAACCCCTGTGTTGGGCAGAGGCCTGTGATGCAAATGACCTGGTTTAAAAGTGTTAATAGCTGCCGACGATACCGGGTTTGCCGGGTTTTATGGCTGGAGGGTTGTCGGATCAACAGGGTGGTACTGGATTTTACACTTCGGGGCTTGAAATTTTTTAAAAATTCATTAAATTGGGGGCGCCTTTTACGAAAAAAGAGCCAAAAAGATTCAGACCAACAAAAAAGCCTTGGTTCTTCCTTCCATTTGGAGCAGAGAAGACCGTCCAAAGGCTTATTCCTAACGCAACCGTTCAACCAGGCAGGGGGTAGAATGGGTAAGTATTATCGCGGCTCGGCCATTGTTTTGTTTCTGGTCAGTTGCCTCCAGCTGGCCCTAGCAGGCACCAGCGGCAAAATTGTGGGTACTGTGGTGGATAAGGCCAGCGGGCAACCGCTGGTGGGCGCCGATATTGTGCTGGAAGGGGCATCGCTGGGTGCCTCGACCGACGCGGACGGCTTCTTCATGATTCTCAATGTCCCTCCGGGCACTTACCGCCTGACCGTTTATTACGTGGGCTACGCCACAAAAAGCATCGACAATGTGAATGTGAGCGTGGACCGAACCACCACGATCAACGTCGAGCTCTCCCCGGTTTCAGTAGAAGGGGAGGAGGTGGTGGTGGAAGCAGCCCGCCCGCCCATTGAACTGGATCGCACCCATAGCGCTTCGGTGGTTAGTTCGGAGGCGGTGGATGCCATGCCGGTGACCGAAATTGAGGAAGTGCTGGAGCTACAGGCGGGTGTGGTGAGCACCAACGGGGAGCTACATTTTCGCGGCGGGCGAGCGCGCGAGGTGCTCTACATCGTGGATGGAATCCCGGTCACCAATGCTTTCAGCCAGGGGGGCGGCAGCTCCGTGGAAGTGGAAACCAACATGGTTCAGGAGCTGGAAGTCATCAGCGGTACATTTAATGCCGAATACGGCCGGGCACAGTCCGGGGTGGTTAACATCGTCACCAAGCAGCCGACCACCCGCTTCCAAGGCAATGTTCAGTTCTACACCGGGGAATGGCTCAGCAACCAGACCCGGGTTTACATGGGGGTGGATGATGTAAATCCCACCGCTGAGCGGGATGTTCAGTTCAGTCTGTCCGGACCGCTGGTGGGACGCAAATTGAGCTTTTTGATCAACGGGCGGGTGAACGACTGGGAGAGCGTGGAATGGTTCGAGCGCCGGTTTCGTCCCATTGACGGCTGGCGCATCGAAGCCTACAAGCGCTGGTTTCAGCAGCACAATCCCGATGTGGCCAACCAGACCGGCATTATCCACATTCCCGATTCGCTGGCCACCGGCGACCGGGCCCGCGGCCCTCTGACCACCGGCCGCTCCCTTTCCTTCAGCGGCAAACTCATCTTTCAACCGGTGAGCAGCCTGACCTTCACCTATCAGTTCATTGGTTCCTGGGACGACATCAATGGACCCTACGATCCCAATCGTCAGGGGGTCGACCGTCCCTTCCGCTATCAGCCGGACGACCATGGCAAAACGCGCCTGTGGGACCAGGCCCATTTCGTGCGCTTCCAGCACGTCGTCTCAGAAAAGTTTTTTTACAATCTCGGTTTCTCCTATCAGCATCAGGATGGGGAGAGCTTTTTCCGTAAGGACAACAAAATCGCCCGTTTTCCGGGGGACGATGGCATTCAGCCCATTGCCAGCTTTTCCAATGGATTCTCTCTGGGCAGTACGGGCGGGTTTTACACCGGTCAGGATGGAAAGGGCTATCGGGATCAGTATCTGGTTACCGGGGATGTGAACTGGCAGGTGGACCGCCACAATCTGATCAAGGGTGGCTTCCAGTTTACCCAGCATAAAATCAACGTTTTCAGCCGGCAATTTCGGGCCACGCCCGAGTGGCAGAACAACGCCTGGCCGCTTCAAAACCAGCTGGATGGCGCCACCATGGATTTTAATCAGTACTGGCTGGCGCTCATCGATTACTGGCGCAATTGGGAACAGCGCTTCGGCGCCCAGCGGTTTGTGGCCGCTGCCGATACCGAATACACCTTTTTCCGGGACTTCAATATCGAACCGCTGGAGGCGGCCTTCTACCTGCAGGACAAAATTGAAATGGGCGATGTGATTGTGAATGCCGGCCTGCGCCTGGATATGTTCTTCCCCAACGAACGGGTACCCATCCGCTTGCGCACCGAGTCATTTAATCTGGGCCGGGAAGAAAACCTGCGCGACGCCACCACCAAATATCAGCTGTCGCCCCGGGTGGGAATTTCCTTCCCCATCTCGTCGGACGGTGCCTTTCATGCCGCCTACGGCCATTTCTTCCAGATGCCGGCGTTTCAGTTCATGTACAACGAGCCCCTGCGCAGCCTAACCAAGTTTCAATTGGAAGGCCGAACCCTGGGCAACGCCGACCTGCGGGCCGAGAAAACCATTCAGTACGAAATTGGATTACAGCAGGCCATCAACGACGATATTGCCGTGGACATTACCGCCTACTACAAAGACTTTCGGGACCTGCTGGGCATTGAGGAGCTGACCACCATCGATGCGGTGAGCTACCGTCGGTTTGTGAACCGGGATTACGGCAATTCCCGCGGCATCACCGTGGGCATTACCAAGCGCAATGGCTTTGTGACCGGCAACATCAACTACACCCTCTCCTTTGCCAATGGCAGCTCTTCCAATCCCACCGAGTTGCAACTGATTCAAACAGCGGTTCAAATCGGAGGGCAGTCCGATGTGCTGGTGGACCGCAAAATTCTGCCTCTGAACTGGGACCAGCGCCACACGATAAACGCCTATGTGAACTTTGTCAAGCGCAACAACTGGAGCCTGGGGCTGGTCGGCTTTCTCAACAGTGGGACGCC
>RFHE01000281.1 GCA_003696445.1 Calditrichota bacterium
CCCGTGCAACTCATCATGGCGGGCAACGAAAGCGAGGGGCTGCGCTACGCGGTCATCGAAACGCCGGAAAAATACTGGCTGCGCTGGAAGGAACCGCAGGCGCATCCCCTGGCCGGAGACAATCCCCTGCTGCGGGAACTGAGTCAGTTGTGTAGCAAAGGGCGTTTGCTGGAAATCATCCATGATTTCATCGTGTTCGATGCGCTAATCAAGAAAATCTGCCGCCACAACCAATACTTCGGCGTCAAGGCGGCACAGGACGCGTGCGCAAACGGGAAGGGGGCATCATCCGGCACACGCAGGGCAGCGGCAAATCGCTGACCATGGTCTGGCCGGCCAAATGGATTCGCGAGAACGTCACCGATTTCCGGGTGCTAATCATTACCGACCGCACGGAGTTGGATGAGCAAATCGTACGCGATGAGTTAAATCAGGCACCTCTTGGCCATGCCGAATGGAAGTTTTAAATATTCGTTTTCAATTTAAATATCGCCTTGGAACATTCTAACCTTCACCCCCCGGCCAGTTCGGCCAGCAGCCGATCGATGATGTCCAGGGTGTTGACCCCTTCGGCTTCGGCATTGAAGTTGGTCACGATCCGGTGCCGCAGCACCGGCACGGCGCAGGCGCGCACGTCCTCTTCCTGCGGGGTGAAGCGCCCCTGAAGGGCGGCGCGGGTCTTGGCGCCCAGAATTAAATACTGCGAAGCCCGGGGACCGGCCCCCCAGTTGATCCATTCCCGAATGTAGTCCGGTGCCCCTGGAAAGGACGGCCGGGTCATGTTGGCCAGCCGCACTGCATACTGAACCACGTGGTCGGCCACCGGAACCCGCCGCAAAACGTCCTGATAGGCGATGATCTCTTCGGCATTCATGATCTTCTTCAACTCGGGCAGGTAATCGCTGGTGGTGGCCTTCACAATGGCCACCTCTTCCTCAAAATCGGGATAGTCGATCCACAGGTTGAACATGAACCGGTCCAGCTGCGCCTCCGGCAGGGGATAGGTGCCTTCCTGTTCGATGGGATTCTGCGTGGCCAGCACAAAGAACGGCTCATCCAGCACAAAAGTCTCGCCGGCCGCAGTGACCTTGTGCTCCTGCATGGCCTCCAGAAGCGCCGCCTGCGTCTTGGGCGGAGTCCGGTTGATCTCGTCGGCCAGCACAATATTGGCAAAAATGGGCCCTTTGATGAAGCGAAAGGATTTCTTCCCCGAACCAATGTCCTCTTCAATGATTTCGGTGCCGGTAATGTCCGAAGGCATCAGATCCGGGGTGAACTGAATCCGGCTGAATTTCAGGTCCAGAACCCGGGCCAGGGTGTTGATGAGCAGGGTTTTGGCCAGGCCGGGGACCCCGATGATTAAACAATGCCCCCGGGCAAAGAGCGACACCAGCAACTGCTCGATGATTTCGTCCTGGCCGATGATGACCTTGTGAATTTCCTGCAAAATCTGTCGATGCTTCTCGCCCAACTGCTCCAGAAGGGCCACATCGTTGTCCACCAGCGGTTGATTGGATGCCATGGGCAGGGTCCTGTTCTTCTGTTACGTGAAGGGCTAATATCGTTGGGCGGCAGGGGCAAATCAAGAGGCATTTCACGCACCGGCCCGGCGGCTAAAATCGGCTGTCTTCACGGCGAAAAATCCACCCGGCTTCCAAAAATTTGCTTGCTTTTTAATTTTTTCTGGTTATACTAAGGTTGGTGGTGGAAAAAGGCGAAGATTCCATTAAATTCCATTAAAGTGTCGCGGGTGGGTATGTCAGGCTTCTGGGGAAGTCAAATCAATACGCTGGACAGCAAGGGGCGGATCAACGTACCGGCCAAGATCCGGCGGAATCTTCGCGAAGCCGATCAGGACACCTTCATCCTCATCCGCGGCTCGGAGCCCTGCATCACCCTGTATCCCAAAAGCGTGTTTGCCAACAAAATGCAGGAGCTGCGCCAGAAGCTCTCCAACGGCCGGGAGTACCGCATTGTGACCCGGAGGCTGATGTACCAGGCTTCCGAGCAGACCATCGACAAGCAGGGGCGTCTGAACCTGCCTGCCCAGCTCATTGACTATGCCCGCCTCAAGGATGAGGTCCTCATCGTAGGCTACGAGGACAAAATTGAGATCTGGGATCCGGCCCTTTACCAGGAGGTGGTGACCGAGGCCGAGCCGGAATTCCAGAAGATATCCGAGGAGTTGGATTTTTAACGCGCCGGTGCCCATGCAGACGCCTCGATTCCACCAGCCGGTCCTCGTGCAGGAGGTTTTGCGTTACCTGATTACCCGACGGGATGGGGTTTACCTGGATTGCACGGTGGGAGGCGGGGGGCACAGCCGGTACATTCTGGAAGCGCTTTTGCCGGAGGGCTTTTTGATCGGTCTGGATGCGGACGTGGAGGCCCTGCAGGAAGCCGGGCGCGTGCTGGCCGATTTTCCCAACAAGCTGCTCCGGCAGGCCTTTTCCGATCAGCTGGATGTGGTGTTGTACGAAACGGGGCGTTATCCGTTGGACGGGGTGCTTTACGATCTGGGCCTCTCCTCCTTTCAGGTGGATGTAGAGCGCCGGGGATTCAGTTTTCAAAAGGAGGCGCCGCTGGACATGCGGTTTAATCCTGCGCAGAAAAAGACCGCTGCGGACGTGGTGAACAGCTATCCGCAGGCGGAGCTGGAGCGGATTTTGCGCGAGTACGGCGAGGAGCGGCTGTGGCGGCGCATTGCAGCCGAAATTGTCCGCAAGCGAGCGGTGGCGCCCATTCAGACCACCACCGAACTGGCCGAGATTGTGCGCGGCGTGGCCCGCGAGCCTTACGTGACCAAAACGCTGGCCCGGGTGTTTCAGGCCATTCGGATTGAAGTGAATCGGGAGCTGGAGCGCCTGAAAACCTCGCTGGAAAAAGCGTTTCACTTTCTCCGGCAGGGCGGGCGCATTGTGGTCATCAGCTACCACTCGCTGGAGGATCGGGTGGTAAAGGAGTTCTTTCGATACAAAGCCCAGGCCTGTGTTTGTCCGCCGGAGTTGCCCGCCTGCGTGTGCGGGAAGCAGGCGGAAATGAAGCTGTTAACCCGGAAGGTGGTGAAGCCGGGAGCAAACGAAGTGGCCGCCAATCCCCGGGCGCGAAGTGCCCGCTTGCGGGCGGCCGAAAAAATCGTCCCCTTTCAGGAAGCGTCATGAGTCTGATGGTTCAAAAGAAACGAAGGAAGCCGGCCAGGAAAAGAGGAAAACGGCGCGGTCGCCGGCCGGTTGTCTATTCGGTCAGGCAGGCCACCCGGGGACTCTCCACCGTGGTGATGATTTTTTCGCTGTTTCTGGTGGCCAGCCTGGGCTTCTTGCTTTTCCAGTGGAAGGAGTATCTGCTGACCAAGTACAACAAGGACATCCAGCTATTGACCGAGGAAGTGTACCGCTTGCGCAGCGAACGCAGCGAGCTGGAATCGGAGATCAAGAGTTCGCTCACCCAGTACCATCGCATTGCCCGCATCGGCCGGGAAAAACTGGGGCTCGAACAATCCCTGCGTCCCCCGGCGGTTCTGGTTGTGGACGGGAAAAAGCTGAAACGTTATGCGAGGAAGGATGCCCAGACGGTACAATAGTGTCAGGCCAACGATGCACCGGGGAAGTGCGCCGGAGGTACGCTGGCGGGTGTACCTGCTACTGGGCCTGTGGCTGGTGTTGTTCGCGGTAGTCCTGGCCAGGCTGGTGCAGGTGCAGGTCCTTCTCCACGCCGCCTATGCGGCCCGGGCCGAACGCCAGACGGTAAAGGTGGACCGGGTGCAGGCCCGCCGCGGGGCCATCCAGGATCGAAACGGGGAAACCCTGGCCGAAGATGTGATCCATTATTCGCTGGCTGTTCGACCCAATCAGGTTGAAGATAGCCGCAAGCTGGTTCGCGTGCTGTCCGAGATTCTGGGGCGGCCGGCCAGCTATTTCCTGCAGCGCCTGAAAGCCCATCCCAAATATGTTTACCTGGCCCATCGCCTCTCCGAGCAAACCGCTGAAAAAATTCGCCAGGCCCATTTGTCCGGCGTGGAGCTGGAGGAGCACTTCAGCCGCTATTATCCCTTTGCAGAGGCGGCGGCTCAGACCATCGGTTTCTGCGATTTCGACAACCGCGCCCGGGCCGGTCTGGAGCTCAAATACGACGACCGCCTGAAAGGGCAGTCCGGACTGGTGGTTTACCTGCGCGATGCCCGCGGCCATCGGTTCCAGAATCTGGATATTCCCGCCCAGGAACCCATCGACGGCAAAACCCTGATCACCACGCTGGATATCACCTACCAGCAAATTCTGGAAGAGGAACTGAGGCAGGCGGTAGAAGCACACCAGGCGAATCACGGCTCGGCCATTTTAATGGACCCCCACACCGGACGGGTGCTGGCCATCGCCAATTATCCCAGCTTCGATCCCAATCATTACAATCAGTTTCCTATGGAAACCTACCAGAACCGGGCCATTTCCGCCGCCCACGAACCCGGTTCTACCTTTAAAATGGTGGCGCTGGCCGTGCTTCTGGAGCAATTAAAGCTGGACCTGGACAAGGAGACCGTTTATTGCGAAGACGGCCGCTACCGGCTCCATCGCAAGGTGATTCGGGACCACAAGCCCTTTGGCCGCCTCACCCTGAGGGAGGTGTTCGAACATTCCAGCAACATCGGTGTGATCAAAATTGCGCGCCGGTTTCGAGCCCCCATTTTTTACCGCTACGCGCGGGATTTCGGGTTCGGGGCCTTTACCGGCATCGATTTGCCGGCCGAAAGCCAGGGGATTTTGCACACCCCGGACCAGTACCATCGCAACAGTCTTTACTACATGTCCATCGGCTACGAAGTGTCCGCCACGCCCCTGCAAATTGCCACCGCCTATGCGGCTGTAGCCAACGGCGGGAAGCTCATGCAGCCCTATGTGGTGGAAAAAATTGTCGATGCGCAGGGCAGGGTGGTGTATCGGAACAAACCTCAGGTGATTCGCCAGGTGATTTCCCCGCTCACTGCCCGCTACATTACCGACACGTTTCAGGGGGTGGTGGAACGGGGCACCGGCAGGACGGCGGCCATTCCCGGTGTCCACATTGCCGGTAAGACCGGCACGGCCCAGAAGTTGGATCCGGAAACCGGTCGTTACTCCTCCAGCGCCCACGTGGCTTCCTTTGTCGGCTATTTTCCGGCGGAAAGTCCGCGTTTTGTCTTGATGGTCAGCATCGACCGGCCGCGCAAGGGTTACTACGGAAGCCAGGTGGCGGCCCCGGCCTTTCGCAACATGGCCCTGCGCATCATTGGGCTGCCGCGCCAGGAGGATTTGCTGGCAGATGTGAGTGAGGCGGACATCCCTCCGGCCATCGAGGGGGATGTGGTTGAGGAGCCGGATGCCCCGCGGGTGCTGAAAACCAGCTTCGAGCAGAAAAAGGCGCCCAAATCGGACCAGAGCGCGCGAGAACGCCGGAAACCGGCGGCGGAACCAGAACCGCGCCTGTGGGTTAGTGCATCGGGTAAAATGCCCGATCTGGTGGGATTAACCCTTCGGGAAGCCCTGCAGCGGCTGGACGCGCTGCCGGTGAACCCGACTATCGAAGGCCACGGGGTGGTGGTGCAGCAATTCCCCCGGCCGGGCACGGTGGTAAGCCGAAACAGCAAAATACGACTGGTGTGTCAGGCTTCATGAAACGGGTCAAGGACATTCTTGAAGGGGTACCGGTGGTCCAGGTTCAGGGCGATGTGGAGCAGTTGGTCCGGAACCTCCATTACGATTCCCGGCGGCTGGAGCCCGGCGACGGGTTTGTGGCCGTGCGCGGCTTTACCCACGACGGCCATCGATTCGTCGAGCAGGCCTACCAGAAGGGGTGCCGGGTGTTTTTTGTGGAAGATCCGGTGAAGCTGCCCGATGCCGTGGTGGTTCAACTGCCCGACACCCGGCGCTGGTTGCCCTTTCTGGCCCGGAACTTCTTCGACCGGGCGGTTGAGCAGTTGCGGGTGGTTGGCATCACGGGTACCAACGGGAAAACCACCACCGCCTTTCTGCTCTATGCCGTTCTGGAAAGAGCCGGCTTCCGGCCCGGATTGATCACCACGGTGCTCTATCGGATCGGCGATCGGGAGCAGGCGGCAGAACGGACCACTCCCGAAGCGCTGGATTTACACCGGATGTTTTACCAGATGGTTCGCCAGGGGCGCAAGAGCGTGGTCATGGAGGTTTCCTCCCATGCGCTGGCTCTGCACCGCACGGATGGGATTCCCTTTGCCGCCGCGGTGTTTACCAACCTGGGGCACGACCATCTGGATTTTCACGGCACCCTGGAGAACTACTTTGCCGCCAAGCGACGCCTGTTCGAGGAGCTGGCGGAGACCAGCCGGGCGGTGGTGAATCTGGACGATGCCCGGTCTGCGGAAATTTGCGCCGCCACCCGGGCGGACCTGTGGACCTATTCGCTGTCCGATCCGCAGGCCACCGTGTCCCTGCTGGAGCGGCGGCTGGCCGTGGATGGTCAGTTTCTGCGCCTGCGGGTTCCCTCCGGGGAGTTGCATGTCACCACCGGGCTGGTAGGGCGCTACAACGTGGCCAACATACTGGCTGCTGTAGCCACGGCCCTTGCGCTGGGCGTCACCGAGGAGCGCATTGTGGAGGGGATTGCCGCCGTTCAGAACGTGCCGGGTCGCTGCGAGCGGCTGGTGGCTCCCGGCGGAACGCGCATTTTTGTGGATTACGCCCACACCCCGGATGCGCTCCAGCAGGTGATGGAGGCGCTGCTGGAATACCAGCCGGAGCGACTGATTGTGGTGTTCGGCTGCGGTGGCGATCGCGATCGGGAAAAGCGCCCCCTCATGGGCCGGGTGGCCGGGGACTTTGCCGATCTGATCTGGGTCACCAGCGACAATCCCCGTTCCGAGGATCCTGCTGGCATTGCCGAGGCAATCGTTCAGGGCATTGCCCAGAAGGATAAGGTGAAGGTGGAGCTGGACCGGCGGAAAGCCATTGCCGCGGCCCTGCAGGCGGCCGGCCGGCGGGATTTTGTTCTCATCGCCGGTAAAGGGCACGAGACCTACCAGGAGGTTCGGGGCCGGCGCCTGCCTTTCGACGACCGGCAGGTGGTCCGGGAAATCCTGGGGCTGCAGAAAGCCCCGGATGAGCCTTCTGGACGGCGTTAAACCCCCTTTGCTGGAGGAAAGGTTTTTGAAAACTTGCTACCAATGCTTAACTTGACCGGGCTGAAACATGGAGCACATGACAGCGAACGTTCTTAACCATGCAAAGCAGAACAGTACCCCTGATCTGAATGCCTTTCTGACCGATTTTGAAGGGGTTCAGCTGGTTAAGGGTGAGCTGCCCCCGTCAAGTTACCCTCACCTTTCCATCGATTCTCGGACCCTCCGGCAGGGCCAGCCGTTTCTGGCGCTCCGGGGCGAACGTTTTGATGGGCACGACTTTGTCCTGCAGGCCTGGGAGCGGGGTGCCGGCTTTGTGGTGGTGGAGGCCGCCTGGTATTTCCGCCAGCCCCCTGAACTTACCAACCGTTTGAGCCGGATTGTGGTGGTTGCGGATACGCTGGGCTTCCTCCAGCGGTTGGCTGCCTGGCATCGCCGGCATTTTTCCCTGCCGGTGGTCGGTATTACCGGGTCGGCGGGCAAAACCACCACCCGCGAAATGCTGGCGGCCATCCTAAGCCGCCGCTACCGCGTGTTGCAGAATGCCGGGAATCAGAACAACCACATCGGGGTGCCGCTCACCCTGCTCAAGCTCCGGGCGGACCATGAAGTGGCCGTTCTGGAAATCGGCACCAACCATCCCGGCGAAATCGCCCTGTTAACCGAACTCATCCAGCCCGGCTATGCCATCGTTACCCAGATCGGGAAAGGCCACATCGGCTTCTTCGGCAGCCTGGACGCGGTGTTTGAGGAGAAAACCGCGCTGCTCAGGGGGCTGCCAGCGGAAGGAGTAGCCGTGCTGAACGGCGAGGATCCCTTTCTGGCCGGGTTCAACGACGAGCGGTTGCGGATTCTTCGCGCCGGCTTCGACCAGCGCTTCGAGGGATGGGGCGAATTAACCGGCCAGGATGCCCTGGGACGCTGCACCTTCCGCTGGCGGAAGAATGGACAGGTGACCCTGGCCGTTCCCGGCCGGCACCATGTGTTGAATGCCCTCCTGGCCGCCACCATGGCGGATGTGCTGGGGATGCGCGATGCCGACATCTGCGCCGGGCTTGCAGCCTTTCAGCCGGTGGACAAGCGCATGGTTCTGGAACCGGTGGGCGATGTGGTCTTTATTAACGATGCCTACAATGCCAATCCCGATTCCATGCGGGCGGCCCTGAGCTACCTGACCGGCCTGTCCGTCACCGGCCGTTTTGCCGTGCTGGGGGATATGCTGGAGCTGGGAAAGTTTGCCCCGGCCGAGCACCGCGCGCTGCTGGAGGAAGTAAGCCGCCTGCCTCTGAACGGGGTGGCCCTCTACGGTCCGGAAATGCACCGGGCGTCCCGGGCCCTGAAGCAGGCCCCCTTTCCCTGGCTGGCGGGGAAGGATCACCAGGCCATCGCCCACTGGCTGCGGGAACGCGTCCGGCCCGGGGATGTGGTCCTGTTGAAAGGATCCCGGGGCATGCGGATGGAACAGGTGCTGGAGCACTTTAAAACCCTGCAAGCGACCAACCAGTCCACGGAGAGCGACGAGCATGCTGGCTGACTTTCTGTTTCAGTTTCGAGACCTGTTCTTCGGGTTCAATGTCTTTCGCTACATCACCGTCCGATCGGCGCTGGCGGCCATCACCGCCCTGCTGCTCAGCTGGTACATCGGTCCCAAAATCATCCGGCTGCTTCGCAAACACCAGATCGGTGAAGAGATACGCCACGACGGTCCGGAGTCTCATCTCTCCAAAGCTGGAACCCCCACCATGGGGGGGCTGATTATTCTGGGGTCGGTGCTCATTGCCGTTTTGCTGTGGGCCCGCCTGAGCAATTTCTACGTCCAGTTGATTTTGCTGGCCACCGTCTGGATGGGTGTGGTGGGTTTTGTGGACGATTATCTGAAAGTGGTTAAAAAAATGAAGCGCGGGCTCATCGGGCGCTACAAGCTGGCCGGACAGATTTCCCTGGGCCTGATTATTGCCAGCGCCATCTATTTCAATCCCGAATTCGTCCACAAAGGGATTAACAGCAACACCTCGGTGCCCTTCTTTAAAAACCTGGAAATTAATTTTGGTTTTCTTTACGTCCCGCTGGTGGTGCTGGTGATTACTGGAACCTCCAATGCGGTCAATTTAACCGACGGGCTGGACGGACTGGCCACCGGCCTGATTGCCATTGCCATGCTCACCTTCGCCGGCATCGCCTACGTGACCGGCAACGCCATCTTTAGCGATTATCTGAATATTATTTACCTGCCCGGTTCCGGGGAATTGACCGTGTTCTGCCTGGCGGTTGTGGGGGCGGCGATGGGGTTTTTGTGGTTCAACACCTATCCTGCGGAAGTGTTTATGGGCGACACCGGTGCACTGGCCCTGGGCAGCAGTCTGGGCGCGGCTGCGGTTCTTATTAAAAAAGAAATTCTGCTGGTTCTGATTGGCGGGGTGTTTGTCGCCGAAGCGTTGAGCGTGATCCTGCAGACCAGTTACTTCAAGTACACCCGAAAAAAGTTTGGCCAGGGGCGCAGAATTTTTAAGATGGCCCCGCTGCACCATCATTTTGAACTGAAAGGCTGGCACGAATCCAAGGTGGTGGTGCGCTTCTGGATCGTGGGGATTTTGCTGGCCCTGTTAAGCTTGACCACCTTTAAAGTCAGGTAAGCTGCTGTGCTGTATTTTCGGATCGACAAAGACAATGAACAGAACGTGGCCCGACTGCGCCACAGTCGGGTAGTGGTGCTGGGTGCGGCCCGCAGCGGTGTGGCTGCCGCCCGCCTGCTCAAACGGCACGGGGCGGAGGTTTTGCTGAGCGATGTGCAGGTTCTGGAAAAGCTTCCGGCCGAGGTGGGGCAGCTGCCGGCGGAGGGGATTCTGCTAGAAACCGGTGGGCACAGCCAGGCCATCTTCAATGCCGATCTGGCCGTACTCAGTCCCGGCATTCCCCGGGCGACGCCGGTGGTCCAGGAGCTGATGGAGCGGGGTATTCCGGTTGTGGGCGAGCTGGAAGTGGCCAGCTGGTTTTGCCGCGCCCCGATGCTGGCCGTTACCGGAAGCAATGGTAAAACCACCACCACCGCGCTGCTGGGCGCGCTGCTCCAGAAGCAATTTAACACGGTGCTGGTGGGCGGTAATATCGGTACGCCCCTGTCGGCGCTATTGCTCCAGCGGCCCTACCCGGATGTGGTGGTGGTGGAAGTGAGCAGTTTTCAACTGGAGAGCATCGTCAATTTTCGCCCGAAAGTGGCGCTGATTACCAATCTTTCCCCCAACCATCTGGACTGGTACGACACCTTTGAGGCCTATGCGGCGGCCAAAATGCGCATCGCCAGAAATCTGACCGATGCCGACTGGCTGGTGACCAACCGGGAGGATGCGTTGTTGCAGCAGGAGGCCGCCCGGTTACCGGGTAAAAAGCTGACCTTTGCGCAGGATCCTTCGCTTGGCGCCGATGCCTACTGGCAGGAACACGACCTGGTGCTGAGTGCCGCTGGGCGCCGGGAGGTGGTTACGGTAGCCAGTCCCCGCCTTCGCGGCCCGCACAATCGCTACAACATGGCCGCCGCGGCCCTGGTGGCCTTTCTGATGGGGGTTTCCGGCGAGCAGATCGCCCGCACCCTGGAGGGTTTTTCCGGCCTGCCCCATCGGCTGGAGGTGGTGGGGCGCATTAATCAGATTACCTTTGTCAACGATTCGAAAGCGACCACCGTTGAGGCGCTGCGTTATGCCCTGCTCAGTTTTGAGGAGCCGATTGTGTTGATCGCCGGGGGAAAGGAC
>RFHE01000282.1 GCA_003696445.1 Calditrichota bacterium
CTTGATTCGATTTTGCAGTTTTGCTAAACTGTGTGTCTTTTGATTGAACGCGTGCTGCGGAGGTCGGTTACGGATAAGCCCATGGACCATCAACCACTGGTCAGTTTAATCACCGTCAATTACAACGGGCGTGCCTTTCTGCACGGACTGCTGGAATCCCTCCAGGCCTGCCGCTATCCCCATCTGGAGATTATTCTGGTGGACAACGCCTCTGCGGACGATAGTGTGGCCTTTGTCCGTTCCCACTATCCGCAGGTCCAGATTGTGGAGAATGCGCAGAACTACCGCTTTGCCCGGGGCAACAATATCGGGATGGCCCGCGCTCGGGGCAGCATTGTGGGCTTGATCAACAACGATGTGGTGGTGGATCCCGACTTTCTGCAGCCGATCGTGGCCGCCTTTGCCGCCGATGCGGAACTTGGGGCGGTGCAGCCCAAAGTGCTGGATCTGCAGCGACCCGGCTATCTGGAATATGCCGGTGCCTGCGGCGGGTTTCTGGATCGGCTGGGCTATCCGTTCCTGCGCGGCCGCCTTTTCGACCGAGTGGAGCCGGATCTGGGCCAGTACGACACGCCCCTGCAGGTATTCTGGGGCAGTGGTGCCGCGCTATTCCTGCGCAAGCAAGCCCTGGAGCAGGTGGGCGGCCTGGATGAGGCCTTTGAGCTGCACATGGAGGAGATTGACCTCTGCTGGCGGTTGCACCTGGCCGGCTGGCGGATTGCCGTGTTGCCGGAATCGCGCATCTGGCACTACGGCGGGGGCACCCTGGCCCAGCACCATCCGCAAAAGTTTTACTGGAATTTTCGCAACAATCTGTTTTTGCTGATCAAAAACCTGTCGGCAAATCGTCTGTGGCGGGTTCTGCCCTTGCGAATTGTTCTGGACGGGCTGGCCCTGCTGAACGAACTGGTCCGGGGCAAGTGGCGGCATGCCGGCTTCATTGCCCGCGCCTACCTGTGGTTGCTGGCTCATCTGCCGCTGCTGATGGCCCGCAGAGCGGCCAACCGGCCCTGGATTGCCCGTGGCGCAGCCCGCACCGAAGCCCTGCTTTACCCGGGCAGCATCGTCTGGGAATACTTCCTGCGCGGGCGCCGGCGATTTGCCGATCTCAAATACAGCCAAGCATTCACCCGACGGCTGGCCTACGGCCGGCACCTTTCGCCAACTCAAATGGAAGGAGTGGAACAGCCTTATGGAACCGAAACAGTTTAATCGCCTGATGGGCGCACTGGTGTTCGCCTTCAGCTTTGTCATCTATTTCCTGACCATGGCGCCCACCGTCTCGTACTGGGACTGCGGGGAGTTTATCGCCTGTTCCTACAAACTGGCCGTCCCTCATCCGCCGGGCGCACCGCTCTATTTGCTGGTCGGCCGTATTTTTACCCTGTTGCCCATTTTCGAAAACATCGCCCGCAGGGTGAATTTTATTTCCACCATTTCCAGTGCCTTCACCATCCTGTTCCTCTACCTGATCACCGTTCATCTGATTCGCCAGTTCATGAGCCGCCCGGAAGGGATTTTGCGCTATGTGCCCTACCTGGGGGCGGCCATCGGCGCCCTGACCTACGCCTTTACCAACAGCTTCTGGTTCAATGCGGTGGAGGCCGAGGTGTACGCGCCCTCCATGCTGTTTACCAGCATGGTCGTGTGGCTGGTTTTCCGCTGGAGCGAGCGCTCCGAAGAGGTGGGTAGCGAACGATACCTGTTGCTCATTGCCTACCTGCTGGGGCTGGCCATCGGCGTGCACCTGCTGAACGTGCTGACCATCCCGACCATGTTGATGATCATTTTCTACAAGCGGTACCGGCTGACCGTCGAGAATTTGATTTACGTGGGGTTGATCTCCGTGGCCGCTACCCTGGCCGTGTACCCGGGCATCGTGAAGGGCTTGCCTGAATTTGCCGACTGGTTCAGCACCCATACGCCGTTCAGTTCGGATGTCGGGGCCATGCTGGCGGCCATCCTGGTGATTGCCAGCCTGTTTGCCGGCTTTGTTTACGCCGTTAAACAACAGCGGCAGCTCTTGTCCCTGCTTCTGCTCAGCGTCTTACTGATCATCGTGGGCTATTCCACGTACACGACCATTTTCATTCGTTCCAGCCTGGATCCCAACATCGACGAGAACGATCCGGAAACCATCGAAGCGTTTGTCAGCTATCTGAATCGCGAGCAGTACGGGCAGACCAAAATTCTGGATTGGCGGAGCAAGTGGCTGGCTTCGCCGCGGCGCAACCAGTACAGCGGCCCGTTCGACTTCTTCCTCAAGTATCAGGTCAATTACATGTACATCCGCTACTTCCTGTGGAACTTCCTGGGCCGGGCGGCCAACGAACGGGATGTGGATCCGCTCAAGTTTTTCGGCATTCCCCTGCTGCTGGGCCTGTTCGGGGCCTACGAACACTTTAAGCGGGACTGGAAGCGCGCCCTGGCCATCTTTGCCCTGTTTTTCATGACCGGCCTGGCCATTGTGCTCTATTTAAATCAGGACGATCCCCAGCCCAGGGAACGGGATTACAGTTACGTGGGCTCGTTTTTTGCCTTCAGCATCTGGATTGGCATTGGTGCCGCCGTACTGCTGGAGATGTTCGCCAGGGCCTTTCAGAAGCATGCCCGGGTGGTGGTGCCGGCCCTCAGCGCTTTGCTGTTCATCATCTCCCCCCTGCACGTGCTGGCCAAAAACTACCACGAGCAGGACCGCACCGGCAACTACGTCGCCTGGGACTATTCCTACAACATGCTCATCTCTGCGGAGCAGAATGGGGTCATCTACACCAACGGGGATAACGACACCTTTCCACTGTGGTATCTGCAGGAGGTGGAAAACATTCGGCCGGATGTGCGGGTGGTGAACCTGAGCCTGCTCAACACACCCTGGTACATCAAGCAGCTAAAGCACAAGGATCCTAAAGTGCCCATTACGCTGAGCGACCACCAGATTGAGCAGCTGGTGGGCGCCATACCCTGGCCGAAGAAGCGTACCATTACCCTGCCCGAGTTCTCCAGGGAAACCCGCAACCGCGAGTTGCAGGAGTTTAAGCAGGATTATCCCGATCGGGTTCCCGATGCGCCGGAGACCATCTCCTTTGAACTGGGGCCCAAGTTTGCCCGCCAGTACCTCCGCGTTCAGGATTACATGATCCTGAACACGCTGACCGCCAACAAATTCGAGCGGCCGCTGTATTTTGCCGTCACCTGCTCCAAGGACAACATGCTGGACGGCCTGCAGAAGTACCTGCGCATGGATGGCCTGCTGTTCAAGATTACCACCCTGCGCAACTGGTCGCTGGGTCCCACGCAGATGTACAACAACCTGATCAAAAAATTCCGGTACCGGCACCTGAACGATCCCAGTGTGCATCTGCCCCGGGGGACCATTTCTCTGTTGCAGAATTACCGCACGGCCTTCCTCCAGCTGGCCACCCATTACCTGAACGCCGGGGATAGTTTGCGTTTCCGGGAAGTGATGCAGAAGGCCTTCGAGGTCATGCCACCGGAGGTGATTCCCTACACCCACGGCTTTTTGAAGCAGTACATGGACGGGCTGGGTTTTCTGGCCGGTGTGTTGCCCCGGGAACGGCTGAGCACCGAATACTACACGCCTTCGGACCTTCAGGCCATCGGCGAATTGAGCCTCCAGTTCCGCAACTGGGAGCTGGCCCGGGATGCCTTTGAAGCCGTGCTTGCCGTCCAACCGGATCGGCTGCAGGTGAAAGGCTATCTGGTGCAGGTTTACGACAGCCTGCACGAGTACGACAAGGCCATCGAGATGTTAAACGCCTGGCTGGAGGCTAATCCGCAGGACTCCGGGGCTCAGAAGCGGCTGGAACAGGTTCAGGCCAAGAAGGCTGCTCAGGAAGCAGCAAAAAACGCCCAGAGCGGCAAGTAATCGGGGAGGGGAGAAACCAGCCCAGCGGTGGCATGTGCCCGTTTTGGGAAGTGCCTGCCGCCGGCCGGTCGCTGCTGGCTTTCTCTCTACGGCCTGCACCAGAGGACATGAAAGCAAATGAGCGGAGATGAAACGCGCGCTTTTTACCCTTCTGCGGGTGGCAGTTAGCCTGGGCTTGCTGGGTTACCTGATTTCCCTGGCCGATGTGAACCAGATTCTCGCCGTGCTGGGTCGGGTTAACCTGCAGCTGTTTGTGCTGGCTGTTGCGGTGTTTTTTCTGGTGGTGGCTATCCTGACTTTTCGCTGGTTCATTTTTACCCGAACGGCCGGCTACCAGGTGAGCTACCCCCGCCTGTTTGTGCTCTACCTGATCGGCTATTTCTTTAACAATTTTCTCCCCACCACCATTGGCGGGGATTTAAGCCGGGCCTATTACCTGAGCCGGCTTTCCGGCAGCCGCTCCGGCAGTGTGGGCATTATTCTCATGGAACGGCTGATGGGGCTGGCCGCCACCCTGACCATGGCCTCGGTGGCCCTGCTGTGGACGCAGCACCTGTTCCACACGCCACGGATCAACTACCTGACCGGCCTGCTGCTGGCCGGCGTGGTGAGCGTGATGCTGCTGCTGTTACATCCCCGCCTGTTTGCCCTTCAGAGCCGGCTCACTGCCCGGCTGACCCTGTTCGACCTGGGCCTCCACCTCCAGCACGTGATGGACCGCATTCACCAGTTCCGCACCCACAAAGGGGTAATTGCCGGCACGTTTTTGCTCTCCCTATCCGCACACCTGCTGATTGCCCTGATGAATCTGGTGCTGGCCCGTGCCCTTCACCTGGACCAGGTCCAACTGCGCATTTTGATTTTGCTCATCCCGGTCACCTTTGTGCTCGGGCTGTTGCCTTCTATTAACGGGCTGGGCGTGCGGGACTCGGGCTACGTGTTCTTGCTGGTCCGCATGGGACTGGATCCGGCCGAGGCCCTCGCCCTGTCGTTCCTCAACACGCTGGTTCCCATGCTGGTGAGCTTTCTGGGCGGCATCGCCATGCTGTTTTACCGGCACAGCGAAGCCTCACAGACCTCGCCTGCTGCCCCGGAGCCCTGAGCCCCTCGCATGGCTGCCCGCAGGCTTCTGTCAATTGTTTGTGGAATTTGCCGCCGGTGTGCTCTAAATTTGCCTTTCAGGAGGGCAAATCCGGCTACTGGTTTTCTGGCATCACTTCCTGCACGGGGCTGCAGGCGCCGGATCCATGGAACCAACAGGCAAACAGGGAGCAGCTGCGTGAAGTTGTGTTTCCCGGTTGTGAGGAAATTCTGGCAGGGGGGGCTCTGGTCATTGGTCGTTCTGGCCGCCGCTTTCTGGTGGAGCGGATGTGCCAAACCGGACAGCCACGGCGAGTTCGACGAAATCATCGTGTTTGCCGATTCAACAGACTGGCTCGAGTATCAGGATCATTTTAAAGCCATTTTTGCCCGACTGATTAAAACCCCGGTCCTGGAGCCGGAGTATGTGCTCAGCTGGAAATCCTTCGATCGGTTCGAGCAGTTCAAGCAGTTTCGCAATATTTTTTTCATCGCCCGGCTGGATGCGGATTTACCGGTTTCCAGCGAGGTGAAACACCTGCTGAGCCCGGAGATTGTCGCCGGTATCAGGTCCGGTAAATATTTTTACATTCCCAAAAAGGATGTGTGGGCTAACGACCAGTATGTGTGCTTTTTTGTCGCCCCCAGCCGCGAGGCCATGATTCAGCGCATCTACGACCTGGGCAAACTGGCCTACGACGATTTTGAACGCTATTATTACGACCGGCTGTATCGTTTCATGTACCGGCGTTACGAGAATACTGATCTGGAGCGCTATTTAAAGGATCATTTTCCGTTCAGCCTGCGCGTTCAGCACGATTATTTTGTAGCCGACGAGAATTTGCAGCGAGGCTACGTCTGGCTGCGCCGGCTGGACCCGGATCGCTCGCTGACTGTGCACTGGTTGCCGCTGGCGGACAGCGTGCAGCTGAGCTACAATTGGGTGGTCAAGGAGCGCAATCGGCTGGCCGGCTGGATTTACGAAGGGGATGTGGTGGTGGAGGCGGAAACCACCCACCGGCCGATTCGCTTTCTGGGCATGCCGGCCCTGCGCATTGAGGGGACCTGGAAAAATCCCAAATACGTGATTGGCGGTCCCTTCCGCACGGTGGCCTTTGCC
>RFHE01000034.1 GCA_003696445.1 Calditrichota bacterium
GCCCAGGGCGGTGTGGATTATTTCAACATGGAGAACCGGGTACTCTCCCCGCCGGAATTGCAATTCGAGAAAAACGCCGATTTCCCCGGGGCTTCGCTGTTGGGCGAAACCAACAACACCAATTCCAATCTCTACCTGAACCTGGTGCACAACTACAGCACGGCATCGGAAATTCTGTTCACCACCTCGGTCGGCGTGCAGTTCGAGAACAAGAATTTGAACAACAGCCTGATCGAGGCACGTGGTCTGGTGCCCACGCAGAGTAATGTGGACCAGGCTTCGGTGAGCAATTCTTTCCAGGACCGCCAGATCAAGCGGGACCGCGGCTTCTTCGTCCAGGAGGAAGTGGACCTGCGCGGCAAAGTGTTTCTAACCGCTGGTTTGCGCGGCGATGCCTCCAGCGCCAACGGAAACACCGACAAGTATTTTCTGTATCCCAAGTTCTCCGCTTCTTTGCGCCTCTCCCAGTTCGATTTCTGGAAATCGAAGTTCTTTCCAGAGTTAAAGCTGCGCGCGGCCTGGGGGGCCACCGGTAACCAGCCGCCACCGGATGCCAAATTCACCTCCCTGATCCCGGCCAATATCGGCGGACGAGTGGGCTTGATTCCATCCACCCGGCGCGGCTCCAGCAACATCGAGCCCGAACGCACGGAAGAGCTGGAACTGGGTTTCGACGCCGGCTTCTGGCGGGATAAAGGGTCGCTGGAATTTACCTACTACAATCAGAACATCAGCAATCTGTTCCTGATTGCCGCACTGCCGCCTTCCTCCGGGTTCACCGAGGAGTTCATCAACGGCGGCGAAATGCGTACCTGGGGTTTTGAAGTCTCCCTGGGACTCAATCCGGTCAAAAGCCGTTCCTTCAGCTGGCGCACCCGGCTGAATTTCTACCGGACCCGTTCTAAAATCACCAAGCTGAATGTGGATCCCTTCAACAAGGGTGGATTTGCCACTTTTCTGGGCACCTACCGCATTCAGGAAGGCCTTTCGCCAACCACCATTATTGGTGCGGATGTGGATGAGAACGGCAATCCCATCAAGCTGGGTGATGGCACACCGGATTTCATTCTCTCCTGGAACAACAGCTTCAACTTCCATCTGGGTGGTGGCGATCTGGAACTGTACTGGTTGTGGGAATGGCGGCCCGGATTCGATGTGGTCAATCTGGGTAAATTGATCTACGACCTGGGTGGCAATTCCGCCGATTACGACGACAAGGCCACCCTGGAAGCCCTCAACCTGGATGAGGTTCCCAACGGCGAATCCATTTTGAAGAACTGTACCGACCAGCGAATGGGTCCCTGCCGACTCCAACTGCTCGGGCTGACCACCTCCCCCTATGTGGAAGACGGCTCGTTTATCAAACTGCGTGAATTGGCTCTCACTTACAACCTTCCCAATAGCTTTGTTCGCAACTGGTTTGCCGGTGCCGTTCAGTACATCCGCATCGGTGTATCCGGGCGAAATCTGATTATGATTACCGATTACGACGGCTACGATCCGGAAGTGAGCCAGTTCGGTAACGTGGCCATTGGACGGGGCATCGATACCATCCCCTATCCATCGTCACGGACCTTCCACTTCAAACTATCGTTTGGATTATAAAATCAGATAAAGAAAGGAAGCGTGGTTATGATGAGAGCACATAAAAACAAATCGGTTTCAGCCCTGTTGCTGGTGCTGGTGATCGGCGCTCTGGCCCTCTCGTTTCTCTCCTGCGAGACGCTGGACTTTCCCGATCCCAACGCCCCGACACAGGAGAATGCGCCTGTCGCCACTCTGGTCAATGGTGCACTGGCCGGCATGCGCATCGACTATGCCATTTATCTTCGTGTGGTTTCGGTGGTGGGCCGGGAAGCCTACTATTTTGAGCCGGCCGATCCCCGATACACCGGTGAGCTGTTGCAAGGTACCCCGGATCCAGGTGGATTTTTGCTTAACCGTCCCTGGGTTGCCCGGTACCGGGTGGTGGCGGACTGCCGCGCCCTGCTGGACAAGGCCAAAGCCCTGAGTGGCACGGAGAAAAACGCCGTGGAAGGGTTCGCCAAAACCATCATGGCGCATCAATTGCTCATGAATCTCAATTACACGGACGACAAGGGCATTAAGCTGGACTTCTCCGGCGATGTCAACAAACCGTTCGCCAGCAAGGCCGAGTCGTTTGCCTTCATCGAAAACCTGCTGGACGAAGGGTTTACCGAGCTCCAGGATGCAGGCTCATCCTTCCCGTTTCAACTGAATTCGGGCTTTGCCGGGTTCGATACACCGGCCACGTTTGCCCAGTTCAATCGAGGTTTGCGGGCCCGGGTGGCGGTGTACCAGAAAAAGTGGCAGGATGCCCTGGATGCCCTGGCGCAGTCTTTTATCGATCCGTCCGGCAACCTGGACAAGGGCGTGTACATGATCTACGGCACCGGACAGGGCGATCAGAACAACGAAATCTTTGAGGATCCCAACGCCGAGTTCATCAAGCTGATGGCTCACCCCAGCTTCGAGACCGATGCCGAGCCGGGCGATCCCCGCTTCAGCACCAAGGTGCTCAAACGGGCCACGCCGACCACTTTTGATGAGCTCACCTCCGATCTGGCCGTCACCATTACCAGCAGCTCAACCAGCCCGTTACCCATCATTCGCAACGAAGAGCTGATTCTGCTGCGGGCGGAGGCCAACATTGGTCTGGGCAATCTCGCCGATGCCGAAGGCGACATCAACGCGGTGCGCTCCGCCTATGGGCTGGCGCCGGTTACACTCACCGATCCGGACCAGGC
>RFHE01000283.1 GCA_003696445.1 Calditrichota bacterium
TAAACGTCATGTCTCCACGATTTGGATCGATCGGTTTAACAACA
This sequence comes from Calditrichota bacterium, assembly GCA_003696445.1. Lineage (GTDB taxonomy): Bacteria > Calditrichota > Calditrichia > RBG-13-44-9 > J042 > J042. Next base: position 45 of record RFHE01000283.1, read on the forward strand.
TTGTGATCGATGACGTGACGGTGAAAAACATTAAGAATTTGCGTACCATCGTTTACAATAAGCTGGTTGCGGACAAGCAGCTAATTATTTCACTTAAAGTCGATAAAAATGCCGATATGGGCATTGTCACCGATGTGCAGCAAGAGCTTAGGCGGGCTAATGCCCTGCGGATTAATTATTCCGCTTTGCCCGCCGCCTTTTCATCGTAGGAGGTTGGTATGGCGCACAGAAAGTTTATATACAAAAACCCTGAAGTCGATCTCAAGCTTCGCTACCGAAAGTGGTTCGAGCTGTCGCTTGTCATTGCGTTATTTCTAATTATCGTGGTGTTTTATGCCTTTGCCGATTTCAGGGCGAAGCCGAAGATTCAAAAAAAGGTGGATGTGAAGCTGGAGATCACGGAAATTCCACCCACCGAACAGATTCAAAAGCCACCCCCTCCACCTAAACCGCAGATTCCTGTGGAATCCGAGGACGAGGACATCCCGGAGGATTTGACCATTGAGGAAACGGAGGTGAATTTTAACGAGGTTGTGGAAGAATTGCCGCCACCTCCGGAAGAGGAGGAGCCTATTGTTCCTTTCTATGCGCTATCCGAAAAGCCGGAGGTCATTAAACGGGTGGAGCCCAAATATCCCGAATTGGCTCGCAAGGCAGGCATCGAAGGCCGGGTGGTGGTTAAAGTGCTCATCAACACCAAAGGCGATGTGGAGAAGGTGGAAGTGATTAAATCCCATCCACTGCTGGATGAGGCCGCCATCGAGGCCGCCAAGCAGTTTAAGTTCAAGCCCGGAAAGCAGCGCGACCGCTACGTGAAGGTGTGGATGACCATTCCATTTAACTTCCGCTTGAAAAAGTGATGCCGGCTTAACACGGTTTGTTCTAAAAAGCAGTGTTGCAAAACACTGCTTTTTTTTATCTTCTGTTCGAGCCACAGATCTGTTGGTCTGGATGTCTCTGGAATGTGTTAAAATGCCTTCATGAAGGCGATCCTTTTGTGAGAAGGTGAAATGAGTCAGCCCACGCTGGTTCTGTTCGAAGATCAATATTTCGCGCAGCTTTTGCCCCTGGCGTATTTCCGCCCGGTGTGGGCATTGCGCTGCGGCATGCGCACCCTGGCTCAAAAAATTGAGCAGGATTTGGGTCAAAGTCCTCTGTTTGCTGCCCGCACATATCTGGAAGAAACCGTGTTGCCCGGCCAGCGCCTGCTTTCCGTCCTTCCGCCGGAGGCCGACATTCTCATGGTCAACGGCAGGCTTCTGGGGTCATCGCTGGAGCTGGAAGTGCTGAATCAGTTGCCCCCGGGCGAGGCCCTGGACTGCGATGGTCAGTTGGTGGCTGCCCGCCTGACCCGAGACCGCGTTCAGAAATTTCGCACAAACGGAATTGTGGACGCTGCCGCCTTGAAAGACACGCTGAACTCCCAGGCCATCGGCTGCACGCTGATCCAGTATCCCTGGGACCTGATCCGGCATCACCAGGCGGAGATGGCGGCCGATTTTCATGCCCTCAGTTCAAGTGTTAATGCTGTGCAACAGCCCCCGAGTTTTGTTCACCTTCTGGGCGCGGAGAATACCCTCATTGCGCCGGATGTGAGCTTTAAACCCGGTGTGGTGCTGGATGCAGAGGAGGGGCCCATTGTTATTGAGTCCGGTGTAGAGATTATGGCCAATGCGGTGATTCAAGGGCCGGCCTGGATTGGGCGGGGGAGTCGGATTAAAATCGGCGCCAAAATTTACGGCGGAACGGCCATCGGGCCCATCTGTAAGGTAGGTGGCGAGGTGGAAGGCAGCATCCTCCAGAGCTATGTGAATAAACAACACGAAGGGTTTCTTGGGCATGCCTACTTGGGCTCCTGGGTCAATCTGGGGGCGGACACCAACAATTCGGACCTGAAAAACAATTACGGCCCGGTGCGAGTGCTGTTTAACGGAAAAACGTTCGACACCGGGATGCAATTCCTCGGCCTGATCATGGGTGATCACTCAAAAACCGCCATTAACACAATGTTCAATACGGGCACTATTGTGGGGGTAAACTGCAACATTTTTGGGGCCGGCATGCCCCCCAAGTTTGTGCCTTCATTTTCTTGGGGTGGGGCAGAAGGATTGGCCCCCTACCGTTTGGAGAAGGCCATGGAAGTGGCCGAACGGGTTATGGCGAGGCGGGATGTGCCTTTTGGTGATCGGGAACGGCGTTTGTTTGAGGCGGTGTGGACACTGGCAACTCAAACCGAGCAGAGGAGTGCGGACAATTGAAAACCTATGCTGTGGGCATCGATCTGGGGGGAACAGCCATTAAATATGGCATCAGCAACCATGAGGGGGAAATTGTACAGGAATTTACCCGGCCTACCCAGGCCACAGCACCAGCCCAGACGATTTTAGATGATCTTGCCGATGCTGCCCGCCACGGGTTGGAGTATGCCGGTCAACACGATATTCCGATAAAAGCAATTGGTCTGGGCACCCCGGGGGCCGTCCAGGTGGACACCGGGTTTTTGAAAGGCAGTACGCCGAATCTGCCGGCCTGGAAAAATGTACCTATCCGCGACGAGCTGATGAAACGCCTTGCTCTACCCGTTTTCGTAGATAACGATGCCAACATGATGGCCTATGGTGAATACCGCCTGGGGGCCGGTCAAAATGTGCCCAACGTGGTTTGCGTGACCTTGGGGACCGGCATTGGCGGAGGCATTGTGGTGGAGGGCAAGCTGTTCCGAGGGGCCAACGACGCCGGTTCGGAAATTGGTCACATGAGCATTTGCTACAACGGCCGGCCCTGCCCCTGCGGTGGTATCGGCTGCTGGGAACGGTATGCCTCGGCCACGGCCATGATTGAACGCTATAATCTGTTGAACCCGGAACAACCGGTCCAGAGCACCATCACCATTTTTGAACGCTACCATCAGGGGGAAGAGGCCGCCGCCACGGTAGTGGAAGAGGAAATTCAATATGCGGCGGTAGGAGTGGCCAATGTGATCAACATTTTTAATCCCCAGCGCATCATCATCGGGGGTGGGGTAAGCGAAACCGGGGATTGGTTTGTAGAGCGCATTGCTCAGGCAGCCAAGGGGCGTTCTATGGTGGCTGCAGCAGAGGGTGTCCAAATCGTGCGTGCCAGCTTGGGCAACAAAGCCGGTTGGTTAGGGGCTGCCATGTTTGCCTTGGATCAACTCCGCGAGCAAATCGGGGAAGTCTGAAACCGCTGCCTGCCTATGGGGAATTCTTCTCAATCACTTCCTGCTCTTAAACCACCCGCCAGGGTGGGTTTGTTTTCCCCGGCCGGCTGTGTGCAGCGGGAACAGGTGCAGCCGGGCATTCACCTTCTGAATGCGCTGGGTTTTAGCTGCCACCTGGCCAACCATGCTTACAATTGTCGCGGCCTGGTTTCCGGAACCATCGGCGAACGGCTGAGCGACATCCAGGCACTGCTGGCCGAGCCGGACATTCAGGCCCTCTGGTGTCTGCGAGGAGGCTACGGCAGTATTCAATTGCTAGGCGATTTCCCCTACGAGTCCCTGCAAACCCGTCCTCGCTGGCTCATTGGATTCAGCGACATTACTGCCCTGCAATGGGCTGTTTATCAGCGCACCGGACTCCCTTCGCTCAGCGGATTTACCCTCACTTCTCAGTTCCGGCGGGAGAATCCCTTTTTGGAGGCAGGCCTGGAAATTTTGGCCGGTGAACGGTGCCAGCTTAGCGAAGCGGACCTGCAAGGAATTCCAATCCGGGCCATCCGGCCCGGCAAAGCCCGGGGCATCTTGCTGGGCGGAACGCTGGCCATGATCGTTTCCCTGGCCGGAACCCCGTTCTTTCCGCAGGTCCAGCCGTTGATCCTATTTCTGGAGGATGTCAACGAGCCGCTCTATCGCATCGACCGATACCTCTGGCAATTGCACTGGATGGGTTTCTGGCCACGCGTGGCCGGGGTGGTGCTGGGCCGCTTTACCCTGAACAATCAGCGGCTCTCTGTGCTTGACTTGCTGGCGGCCGTCCTGCCTGACGGGGTGCCGGTAGTGGCCGATTTCCCCTACGGCCACTTCCAGGAGTGTTGTCCGTTGCCTCTCGGAGTGGAAGCGGAGCTGCAGGTTGAACCGTTTCGCTTGCGCTGGAACCCGATTTGCCGGAGCACCGCCTGATCGATTTGCCCCCGGCCTGTGGGGGCTGGCCTAAAGGCTTTGAACCCAAAACCACGGGAAGCTTCAAAATGGAACCCGTTCAGTTACCCGAAGCGCTGTTCAGGTTTCTGTCCGAACTAAAGAAAAACAACAACCGGGAATGGTTTCAGCGGAATAAGACGCGCTACGAACGGGAGGTCCGCGGGCCGGTGCTTCAACTCATCGCCTGGCTGGCCGATCCCATAGGCCGGCTTAGCTCACACATTGTAGTGGATCCCAGACCCCATGGCGGTTCCATGTTTCGCATCTATCGGGACACCCGTTTTTCTCCGGACAAAAGTCCTTACAAAACTCACGTGGGCGTTCAATTTCGCCACGAGGGGGCTCGGGACGCCCACGCGCCGGGATTCTATTTTCATTTGGAACCAGGGCGGGTGATGGCTGCCGCGGGCATCTGGCGCCCGGATTCCCGAACCACCTATCGGATCCGCCAGGCCATTGCCGAGCAGCCTGACGTCTGGCAAAAAGCCACGGCGTTCCTGAGCGATCGATTTCAGCTGGTGGGCGACTCACTGAAGCGCCCCCCGCGAGGGTTCCCACCAAACCATCCCCTGATGGCCGATCTGAAGCGAAAGGAGTTTATTGCCGTGACCCACTTCGCCGAAGCGGAAGCCTGTAGCCCGCAGTTTCCTGGGCAACTTGCCGGGGCCTTTCGCCGGATGAGCCCACTGGTGCGCTTCGTCTGCCACGCGCTCCAACTTCCTTTTTAAACATTTTTCCACAGGAAGACGGCTTGACCAAAAGCTGGCGGTTATCCTTTGCCTTGCTTCTTTTTGTTCCAGCCTACATATTTCTTTACAGCCCATCTAATTTCAATTAATGCTTTTTTTGAGAGGAGAAAACACCATGAAAGAAGCGAGAAAAAAGGCCTTTATTGCCGGCAAACGGCTCCACCCGGA